>NZ_JBYCLC010000203.1:0-14321 GCF_057473685.1 Mycobacterium sp. TH-M116
AAGAGGGAGGCAAGCAGCTGGGAAGAGGGAGGCAAGCAGCTAGAACGTGCTGGTGGGTCGCACCGTGTTGGCCATGTCGACCAGTGTGTAGCGGTGCCGCTGCGTCGGAGCGACCCGGGCCAGGTTGCGCAACGCGGCCTCGACGCCCAGCCGCAGCCCGTGTTCGGTGAACGGGTAGCCGAGAATGTGGTTGGTGCTGGCCTCGTTGCCGGCCAGCCAGTCCAGCGCTCCGCCCAGCACCAAAGCGCGGATCTGAAGCACGCGCGGCTCGGTGGGCGGCAGCGCTTCCACCCGCCGGGCCGCGTCGCGGATCTGCACCTCGGTGATCTCGCCCGTCGACCGGCCCGAAATCAGGGTGACCGCGCTGGTCAAGCGTGCGGTGGTGAAGTGCCGGGAGGTCGCGGGCACCTCGTCGAGAGTGCGCACCGCGCCCGCGCGGTCGCCTTTGGCCGACAGGGCGCGGGCCCACCCGAACGCGGCCGATATCACGCCGTCGTTGGTCTTCCACACCGTCTCGTAGAACCTGTGCTCGTCGGTGTTGCCGGCGAGTTCGGCGGTCGCGGCGAGGGCGATCTTCGGCGCCAGCTCGCCGGGGAAGGTGTCCAGGATCTCGGTGAAATGCTCTGTGGCAGAGTCATAGTCGCCGGTGAGGAGTTCGGCGACGGCCCGGTACCAGACTAACCGCCATTGCCGACCCACCCGCTCTGCCAGGTCGTCGAGTTTGCGGGTGGCCTTGGCGACGTCGCCCAGGTCCAGCAGCGCCCGGACCTCCATCAGCGGCAGCTCCACCGACTCGGACAGCTCGACGCCGTCGGCGCTGAGCGACCCGTGGCGGGCAGCGCGCAGCGAGTCCAACGTCTGCACGGGTTGGGACAGTACGGTCGCCTGCAGTACCGGGGCGGCGACGTCGGCCGGATTGACCAGCGGCACTTGCAGTGCGGTCACGATCTCCCGGCCGGTCAGCTTCTCCGAATGCACCTGGCCGTCCAGGTACACGTCGGTGTGCGCGACCAGCAGGTCCACCCCGAATGTCGAGCGGCTCGGGCTGAAGACCGTGGACAGTCCGGGCCGCGGCACCCCGGTGTCGCGGGCGACCACCTCGCGTAACACGCCCATCAGCTGGGCAGACATCTCCTCGGTGCCGCCGAACCGCCGCCGCGGGTCCGGGTCGGTGGCGCGGCGCAGCAACCGCCGGAACGAATCGTAAGTTTCGAGCACCGGGTCGTCGTCGGGCAGACCGTCGACGTAGCGGCCGTTGCGGGTGGGCAGGTTCAACGTGAGCGCCGCCAGCGTGCGTCCCACGGTGTAGATGTCGGTGGCGATCGTCGGCCCGGTTCGCACGATCTCCGGCGCCTGGAAGCCGGGCGTGCCGTAGAGATAGCCGAACGAATTGATCCGCGACACCGCCCCCAGGTCGATCAGCTTCAACTGCTCCTCGGTGAGCATGATGTTCTCCGGCTTGAGGTCGTTGTAGACCAAGCCGATGGAATGCAGATAGCCCAGCGCGGGCAGGATTTCCAGCAGGTAGGCGATCGCCTCGGCGACAGGCAGTTTCTGGGCCTTGCCGTCTTTGGCGCCCCGCTTGAGCGACTGCCCGCCGATGTACTCCATGACGATGTAGCCGACCGGGTCGCCGCGCCGGTCGACATGCTCGACGAAGTTGAAGATCTGCACGATCTGCGGGTGAACCACTTCGGCGAGGAACTGCCGTTCGGCCATCGCGATCGCCTGGGCCTCGGCGTCACCGGAGTGGACCAGGCCCTTGAGCACCACCGGGCGGTCGTTGACGTTGTGGTCGAAGGCCAGGTACACCCACCCCAGCCCGCCGTGGGCGATGCAGCCCTTGACCTCGTACTGGCCGGCCACGATGTCGCCGGGATTCAGCTGGGGCAGAAAAGAATACGGACTGCCACAGGCCGGGCACCAGCCCTCGGAGGAGCCCTTGCCCTCGGCGGTGGAGCGTCCGACCGGCTTGCCGCAGTTCCAGCAGAACCGCTTGGACTCGGGGACCACCGGATCGGTCATCAGGGCTTCGAGCGGATCGATGTCCCTGCCGCGGGGAATCTCGACGAGGCCGCCGCCGAGCCGCCGGACGGGCGGCAGGATTCGGGTGGCCGCGGTGCGTTCGTGGGCGTCGGATCCCAGCCCGCCCTGGGAGATGTAGGGCAGATGATCGTCGTCGTCGTCGAAGGCGGGTCGGAACAGCGCCTGAGTGGCCTGGACGCGCGCCGACCCGGTGGTGGTGAGCACGTCGGCCCGCTGGGTGCCGGGGCCGGCGTCCCCGGCACCGGAGCCCTGGCTTTCCGCCGCCCGCCCCGACGAGTTCTCGGACTTGTCGTCTGATTCGGCCATCAGTCCACGTACCTCGGCGTGGGCGGCGCGGGCGCCGGACCGAGAACCGTCAACCACTTGCGGTACAAGGTGTTCCACGTGCCGTCCCGGCGGATGCGTTCCAGCGTGCCGTTGACGAACCGGACCAGCCCGGTGTTGTCCAGGTTGATGCCGACGCCGTAGGGCTGGGTGGCCATGTTCGGTCCCGCGATGTGCAGGTAGGGGTCTTCCTCGACCAGGCCCGCCAGGATGGAGTCGTCGGTGCTGACGGCGTCGATCTGGCGTTGCTGCATTGCCACGAGGCAGTCGGCCCAGTTCACTACGGACACGATAACCGGAGGTGGGGCGATCTGCCGGATCCTGTGCAGCGACGTGGTTCCCCGTGCCACGCACACCCGCTTGCCCGACAGGTCGGACGGCTTGACGATCGGCGAGTCGCGCGGGGCAAGGATGCGCTGGGAGGCATCGAGGTAGACGGTGGAGAAGTTCACCAGCTTGCGTCGCTCGCACGTGATGGTCATCGTCTTGACGACGACGTCGACCTCCGAGCGCTGCAGCGCGGTGATGCGCTCCTCCGCCGACAGGATCCGGTACTCCACATGCGACGGGGCGCCGAAGATGTCGCGAGCGATCTCGCCCGCGATGTCGACGTCGAATCCGGTGATCTCGCCGGTGATCGGGTCGCGGAAGCTGAACAGGTTGCTGCCGATGTCCAGGCCGACGATCAGCCGGCCGCGGGCGCGGATGTCGGTCACCGCGGCGTCGGCTTCGGTCTGGTTCGGAAAGGGACGCAGGCTGGCGGTGGCGTCGCAGCCCTGCGTGGCGTTGTCACGGGGCAGCGGCGGCTCCGGGGGCAGCTGCCGCATGCCGACCGGGGTGGGTGGCGGCAGTGTCAGCATCGAGGTCGACGTCAGCGACTCCGTGTGCCCGCAGGCCGCCAGCAGCAGCGCCAGCGATGACGCCGCGAACAGGGAGCACCCCCGGCGGATGCGCCGGACCGCCCCCGCGCCGTTCATCAGCGGTACTCTTTCAGCCGCGGCCACAGGCCGAGGGCGACCGCGATGGCGGCACCCAGGCTGAGTGCCACACCGCCGAACTGCGCGCCGGACAGCCCGCTGCGGGCGTTCAGGACGTCGTTGCGCAGGCGGCTGCGGCTCTGATCCATGGCCTTGCCCAACTTGTCCTCGAGCTGATCGAAGGCGGGGGTGGCGTCGTTCTCCCCGCCGCCGAGGGCGACCTGGGTGGCGGCCCGGTAGTTGCCCACCGAGATGTAGGAGTTCATCTGGTCGTTGGCCCGCCGCCAGCGCACCAGCAGCTGGTCGGCGCCCTGCAGGTCGGGCTTGTCGACGGCATCACCGCGCGACATGTACTGCTCGAGTTGCTGGTGCATCGCGTCGATGCGGTGATAGAAGGAGTGCTTGCGGAGGTCCTCGTCGCCCCGACGGATCAGCGACAGCGTCTCGTCGGCCCGGGCCTGCTGTGCGGTGATCTCGACGTTGGTCACGGTCTTGAGCGAGTCGGCGGCAGTGTCTTTGGCGCTGCGACTGGCGGTCGTGGAGACGGTCAACGCAGTCCCGACCCACACCACCATGACCAGAATAGCGAGCCCGCCCACGATCAGCCCCGGATTGATCCGTCGCCTGGTGCGCCGGGCCAGCCAGCGGTGGGCGAACGCCCCGAAGGCCACCGTGGTGCCCACCACGAGGATCACCGGGGCCGGGATCTGCGTGGAGGCGGTGGTCTCGGCGTCCACCCGGTCCGAGGTCGCCTTGTAGAGCCGCGCGGCGTCCGGCAGGATCGTCGCCTGCATCAGCCCCGACGCCTCGGACAAATACGAGGATCCCACCGGGTTTCCTTCCCGGTTGTTGGTGCGCGCGATCTCGATGAGCCCGGTGTACACGGCCAATTCGGCGTTGATCCGGCCCAGCAGCTGCACCAACGGCTCGTCGGTCAGCCCACTCGACGCCTTGGTCACGGCGACGGTGGCGTCGGTGATCGCCTGTTCGTAGCGCTCCCGGACGGGACGCGGCTCGGCTTCGGCGATGAAGGCCGTGGCTGCGGCGGCGTCGGCCACCGACAGCGTGGTGTAGAGCCGTCCGGCGGCGTACGACAGCGGCTCGGTGTGGTTGAGGACCGTCGTCAGCACCTGCTGTCGGTGGTTGATGGTCGTCGACGTGGCGAAGGCGGTCAGCCCACCCAGACTCGCCAGGACGATGCCGATCGACAGGATCCGGCCGGGCGTCGTCGAGATGAACCACCAGCGCGGATGGGCCGGTTCGGCCGGCGACCGGGACCCCTGCGGTTCGGTCGTCGGGTGGGCCAGCTCAACGGTCACGTGTGTGCAGACCTCGTCTCTCGGCCTCGGGTATCCACGGCACCAACATCTATAAGCGAAGTCTAAGAGAATGTTCCCGATGATGTGGGAGACCGATCCAAATGCCGCGCGCCTATTCTGAAACGCGTGCACGGCGACGGCGACGGGTGGGTGATCTCCGAGAACGGCGCTCACTACTGGGGCCGGTACGGAGCGGCGGGTCTGCTGCTACGTGCACCGCGGCCCGACGGCACCCCGGCGGTGCTGCTGCAGCACCGGGCGGTGTGGAGTCATCAGGGCGGAACCTGGGGCTTGCCGGGCGGCGCCCGCGACAGCCACGAGAGCCCGGAGGAGACGGCCGTCCGCGAGGCATACGAAGAAGCCGGCCTGCGCACCGAGCGGCTCATCGTGCGGGCGACGGTCCTCACCTCGGAGGTTTCCGGGAGCGCCGGCACCCGCTGGAGCTACACCACCGTGGTCGCCGACGCAGGGGAACTGCTGCACACCGAGCCCAACAGGGAAAGCGTCGAGATGCGCTGGGTCCCCGAGGACGAGGTGGCGGGGCTGCCGCTGCATCCCGGCTTCGCCGCCAGTTGGCGGCGGCTGCGCGCCGAGCCGGCGCTGGTGCCGCTGGGCGCCGGTGACCAACGGCGCCACGGCCTGCCGCGCACGCTGCAGGTCGACGACGAGGTCTTCGTGTGGTGCATGCCCGGCCCCCCACTTCAGGCCGACCAGGCGCCGTCGCCGCTGAGCAGCCGGATCAGCTCGCTGCTGTGAGCGCCGACTTGAGCCGCTGCGCGGCCGCCCGCGGGTCCTCGGCCGCGGTGATCGCGCGCACCACCACGATGCGGCGGGCCCCGGCGGCCAGCACGTCGGGCAGCCGCTGCGCGTCGATGCCGCCGATCGCGAACCACGGCGTGGCGGTGCCGAGGCGGGCGGCGGTGCCGACCAACTCCAGGCCCGGCGCCGCGCGGCCCGGCTTGGTCGGGGTCGGCCAGCAGGGCCCGACGCAGAAATAGTCGGCGGCGCCGTCGGCGGCCGCTTCCAGCTCGGAGTCGGTGTGGGTGGACAGTCCGATCAGCGTGTCCGGCGCCACGATGTCGCGCGCCGTCTGTAGCGGCAGATCGCCCTGCCCCAGGTGCAGCACGTCGGCGCCGGCCGCGCGGGCGATGTCGGCCCGGTCGTTGACCGCGAACAGCGCGCCGTGCCGGCGGGCCGCGTCGGCGAGGATGTCGAGGGCGCCGAGCTCCTCGCGCGCCTCCAGCGGCCCGAACCGCTGTTCCCCGGCCGACCCCTTGTCGCGCAGCTGGACGATGTCGACCCCACCGGCCAGGGCGGCGTCGGCGAACTGCGCGAGGTCGCCGTGCTCGCGGCGGGCATCGGTGCACAGGTAGAGCCGCGCTGCGGCCAGGGCGGAGATGCGTGGATGCACATCGCGACGCTAGCGCGCTAGCGTGGAACCCGGGAAACACACGACGCGGGAGCCCCGGGCAGCTGCGGGGCTGAGAGTGGGCACAGCCGCAGGTGCGGGGTCTGCCCTTACCGTCACACCTGATCCGGGTAATGCCGGCGATAGGGAGGCCGATCATGTCGTCAGACCCGCGGTCGCTGGCTGTCGTCGGTGGCGGCGTCATCGGGCTCGCGGTGGCGCGCGCGGCGGCGCGGGCCGGATGGTCGGTGCGGGTGCACCGCACCGAAGACAAGGGCGCCTCCTGGGTGGCCGGCGGGATGCTCGCCCCGCACAGCGAGGGCTGGCCCGGCGAGGACCAGCTGCTGCGGCTGGGTCTGGAGTCCCTGCGGCTGTGGCGCGAGGGCGGCTTCACCGACGGCCTGCCCGCCCAGGTGATCACCGCACACGAGTCGCTGGTGGTCGCTGTGGACCAGGCCGACGTCGCCGACCTTCGCACCGTCGCGGACTGGCTGTCCGCACAGGGGCACCCGGTGGTGTGGGAGTCCGCGGCCCGTGACGTCGAACCCCTGCTGGCGCGGGGGATTCGGCACGGCTTCCGGGCGCCCACCGAGCTGGCGGTGGACAACCGGGCGGTGCTCGACGCGCTGTCGGGAGACTGCGAGCGGCTCGGGGTGCGCTGGGCGCCGCCGGTCGTCGACCTGTCCGGGGTCGACGGCGATGCGGTGGTGATCGCGAACGGTGTCGACGCGCCGGCACTGTGGCCCGGACTGCCGGTGCGCCCGGTGAAGGGCGAGGTGCTGCGTCTGCGTTGGCGAAAGGGCTGTATGCCGTTGCCGAAGAGGGTGATTCGGGCCCGTGTGCACGGGCGGCAGGTGTATCTGGTGCCGCGTCGCGACGGGGTGGTCGTCGGGGCCACCCAGTACGAACACGGCCACGACACCGCCCCTGTCGTGTCGGGGGTGCGCGACCTGCTCGACGACGCGTGCGCGGTGCTGCCGGCGCTGGGCGAATACGAGCTGGCCGAGTGCGCCGCGGGGCTGCGCCCGATGACACCCGACAACCTGCCGATCGTGCAACGTCTGGATGCACGGACCCTGGTTGCCACCGGCCATGGCCGCTCCGGCTTCCTGCTGGCGCCGTGGACCGCCGAACGGATTCTCACCGAACTCGCACCGGTCGGGGCGCAGCCATGATCGTCGTGGTCAACGAAAGAGAAGTCGAGATCGGCCAGTACACGACGGTCGCCGGGCTGCTGGAGTACCTGGGGTTGCCGGACCGGGGTGTGGCGGTGGCCCTGGAGTCGTCGGTGTTGCCGCGTTCGGACTGGGCGACAGCGCTTTTCGACGGTGCGCGGATCGAGATCGTGACGGCGGTGCAGGGTGGCTAGTCCGGAAAAGCTCACGATCGCCGACCGCCGCTTCGCCTCGCGGCTCATCATGGGCACCGGCGGCGCGGCCAACCTCGCGGTGCTCGAAGAGGCGCTGGTCGCCTCGGGTACCGAGCTGACCACCGTCGCGATCCGCCGCGTCGACGCCGAGGGCCGCACGGGGTTGCTGGACCTGCTCAACCGGCTCGGCATCACGCCACTTCCCAACACCGCGGGCTGCCGCAGCGCGGCCGAGGCCGTACTCACCGCGCAGCTGGCCCGCGAGGCGCTCGACACCAACTGGGTCAAGCTCGAGGTGATCGCCGACGAACGCACCCTGCTCCCCGACGCGCTCGAATTGGTGCGAGCCGCCGAGCAATTGGTCGACGACGGATTCGTCGTCCTGCCTTACACCAACGACGACCCGGCATTGGCGCGGCGGCTGGAGGACACCGGGTGCGCGGCGGTGATGCCGCTGGGCTCGCCGATCGGCACCGGCCTGGGCATCGGCAACCCGCACAACATCGAGATGATCGTCGCGGCGGCCGGCGTGCCGGTGGTGCTCGACGCAGGCATCGGCACGGCCAGCGACGCCGCACTGGCGATGGAATTGGGTTGCGACGCGGTGCTGTTGGCCACGGCCGTGACCCGGGCTGCCGACCCGCCGGCCATGGCCGCCGCGATGGCCGGCGCCGTCACCGCCGGATACCTGGCGCGGCGCGCCGGGCGGATCCCCAAGCGGTTCTGGGCGCAGGCTTCCAGCCCGAGCGCTTAGGTCATGGTCATGAAACGTTATGTTGCGCTGGGTAGTTCGATGGCCGCCGGTCCCGGTATCCGGCCTCGCGCCGCGGATGCGCCACGCTGGTCGGGCCGTTCGGCGCGCAACTACCCGCATCTGGTCGCCGAGCGGTTGAACCTCGATCTCGGCCGCGAGTTTGTCGATGTCACGTTCTCCGGTGCGACCACCGCGCACGTGCTGGCCGACCGCCAGCGCGGCCGGCCGCCCCAGATCGAGGCGCTGGACGGGTCGGAAACATTGGTGACCATCACGATCGGCGGCAACGATGTCGGCTACGTTCCGCTGCTCATGGCCGCCGCGCTGCCGCGACCGGCCCGGCGGCTGCCGGTGCTGGGTGGGCGCATCGCGGAGTTGCTGGACCGCGACGCCCGGGACCGCGCCCTGGGGAAGGCGTTCGATGCGTTGTGTGCGGTCGGTGCCGCCGCGCGACGACGTGCTCCGGGTGCACGCGTCTGCTTCGTCGACTACCTGACGATTCTGCCGCCCGCGGGTGCCCCGGCGCCGCCGTTCGCCGATTCGGACGCGGGCCTGGGCCGCCATGTGGCCGACGCCCTCGAACGACTCACGGCCGACGCGGCGACGGCGACCGGCTGCCGGCTCGTCGGCGCGGCCGGGGCCAGCCGGGAGCACCATGCGTGGTCGGCCGAGCCGTGGACGACCAGGCCCGGGGTACCGCTACCGGGCCGGCCGGCGCCGCTGCACCCCAATGTGGCCGGGATGCGCGCCGTTGCGGAACTCGTTGCCGCCCAAGCCTAGTCAGCCGTTGTTTCGCCACCACTCGTAGAGCGCGGGAACATCGTCGTTGGACGCCCGGATGTGGCTCAACACGTTCTTGGCGTCGATGGTCCAGATGACCTCGGCGGCGTTCTGCAAGGTCCCGCACGCGACCTGCCCTGCGTTGCTGGTGGCGGTGTTGCCCTGGTGCCACTTCGTCGGTGACTTCTCGTTCCCGCAGTTGGCCAGGGCGTCGTCTTTGATGCTGGCCTTGAACATGTTGCCCAGATCGTTGCCGTTGCTGAACAGGATGTACTTCGCCTCGGCGGGCCCGTTGGGATCGGGGCTCTGCCCGCACTGCAGCGAGGCCAGCTGGCCCGGGGCGATCGGTTGGGGAGTGCAGTCTTTGAGGTCGTACCCCTTCGACAGCGTGTTGGACAGCGTGTCGATGTCCGACTGGCTTCCGGTGTCGGGGTCGGGATCGGCGGCGGCGGGGGCGGTACCCGTGCAGACCAAGCTGCCCGCGAGCACCGTGAGCGACGCGATCCGCAGCGCATAGCTGGAATGGGACAAACTGAAACTCCTGAACTTCGAGCGTAGGGCTGTCGCCCGACTATGCCACACCCGCGCCACACCCGTGCCGAGAAACGATTGGGCCGAGGGCGGCGCCTTCGACGCTTCCGACACCAGCGCGGCGCTGCCGGTGTCCCCCACCAAGGCTTTGCTCGGGGTCGACTGCCCCGGGTGCGGCAGCCCGCGTATGGTGTACTTTCTGCTGCACGGCGATCTGCGCGCGGCGGTGACGCTGGTCCTGGTGACAGACTGGTTGGCGGTGCGCAACATACCGTTCGCCCCGTTGTGCGCACTGCATGTCTGATCCAGGTCTAACCTGGGGAGCGATGGTGAACACATCCAAGCCGCCGGCCGCGATGTTCGCAGTCGTGCTCACCGCGCTGCTGACCGGCTGCTTCCACGGCTCCACCAATAACCAGCAGGCGATCGCAAACGCCGACGCGGTGAAGTTCGCGACGACCCTGCATCGCAAGGTCACGACGGACGCGATGATGGCGCACCTGTCGAAATTGCAAGACATCGCCAATGCCAACAACGGCACCCGGGCCGTCGGTACGCCCGGGTACGAGGCCAGCGTCGACTACGTCGTCGAGACGTTGCGGGGCAAAGGTTTCGACGTCCAGACGCCCGAGTTCTCGGCGCGCGTCTTCCACGCCGAGAAGCCGGTGGTGACGGTCGGCGGTACCGGCGTGGAGGCGCACGCGCTGGAGTTCAGTCTCGGCACATCGCCGGACGGTGTCAGCGGCCCGCTGGTGCCCGTTCCGCCCGGAGAAGCAGCGGGGTGCAAGGCCGCCGACTACGGCCGGTTGCCGGTGCGCGGGGCGGTGGTGCTCGTCGACCGGGGCACGTGTCCCTTCGCGCAGAAGGAGGGTGCCGCCGCCCAGGTCGGCGCCGTCGCGATGATCGTCTCCGACAACGTCGACGAGCAGCAGATGGGCGGCACGCTCGGGGCGGACACCGACGTCAAGATCCCGGTGGTCAGTGTCACCAAGTCGACTGGCGTGCAACTGCGGGCCCATCCGGGGCCGACCACGATCAAGCTGGCCGCCGGCAGTCAGAAATTCAAGGCCCGCAACGTGATCGCCCAGACCAAGACGGGATCGCCCACCGACGTTGTGATGGCGGGCGCGCACCTGGACAGCGTGGCTGCCGGGCCCGGGATCAACGACAACGGTTCGGGGGTGGCTGCCGTTCTGGAAACCGCGCTGCAGCTGGGCAATTCACCGCCGGTGCACAACGCGGTGCGGTTCGGATTCTGGGGTGCCGAGGAACTCGGGCTCATCGGCTCCCGCAACTACGTCGAGTCCCTGGACGTCAAGGCAATCAAGGATATTGCGCTGTACCTTAACTTCGACATGCTGGCGTCGCCCAATCCGGGGTACTTCACCTACGACGGGGACCAGTCGCTGCCGGCCGATTCCCGTGGCCGGCCGGTGGTGCCCGAGGGCTCAGCCGGTATCGAACGCACTCTGGCCGCCTACCTGGACAAAGCCGGCAAGACCGCGCAGGACACGTCGTTCGACGGGCGCTCGGATTATGACGCGTTCACGCTGGCCGGTATCCCCGCGGGAGGGTTGTTCTCCGGGGCCG
The DNA here is from genome assembly GCF_057473685.1 of Mycobacterium sp. TH-M116. Classification (NCBI taxonomy): domain Bacteria; kingdom Bacillati; phylum Actinomycetota; class Actinomycetes; order Mycobacteriales; family Mycobacteriaceae; genus Mycobacterium; species Mycobacterium sp. TH-M116. The sequence goes on from NZ_JBYCLC010000203.1 coordinate 11,099, forward strand.
AGAACAAGAAATCCGCGGAGCAGGCCAAGTTGTGGGGCGGCACGGCCGAGGAGCCGTTCGACCCCAACTATCACGAGAAGACCGACACCCTCGAGCACATCGACCGCACTGCGCTGGGAATCAACGGCGGAGGCGTGGCCTACGCGGTCGGCCTGTACGCTCAGGACATCAACGGCCGCAATGGTGTTCCGAGGATGGCGGACCGGACCCGACACCTGCTGGGCAAGTCCTGATCCACTCGGGCGGTTTCGGCCTTTGCTGCTGACCGGGCTGCCCGCGCGGCGCTCGGCGCCGCGCTCGGGCCCCCCGGCCGCGGCCCCCGCGTCGGCTACGTGGTGAAAGCGCGGGCGTGCCGGTCGGGGGATGACCGCCGGAGTTGGGTGGCGGAAAACCGAGCGGCCCGATCGCTATGTCAGACCCCTCTGGTTTACTCGATCCTATGTTCGAACAGCAGGCGGGTCCGGCGGGGTTGGTCGATCGGATTACCGCTTCCGCGCGGACGGAGAACAGGGCGGCCGCGGCGGGTTTGCTGGCCATCGGGGAGTTGTTTGGGTATCGGCTGGCTCAGGGTGAGGAGACCGAGGACTGGGCGATTGACACGATTGCGGCGGTGGCCGCCGAGGTGGGGGCGGCGTTGCGGATCGGCCAGGGTTTGGCCGCCGGCCGGGTGCACTATGCGCGGGCGATGCGCGAGCGGCTGCCGCGGGTGGGGGCGGTCTTTGCGGCCGGCGATATCGATTTCCGGTTGTTCGCCACCATCGTCTACCGCACCGACCTGATCACCGACGCCGACATCCTGGCGGCCGTGGATGGGCAGTTGGCGGTGGCGGTGGCGCGCTGGCCGTCGATGAGCCGAAGCCGGGTGGCCGGGGCCGTCGACAGGATCGTGGCGCGGGTCGACGCCGATGCGGTGCGGCGTCGCCGTGAGGAACGGCCCGGGCGCGAGGTGGAGTTCGACGAGGGGGTCGGTGGGCTCTCGCAGTTGCGCGGCTACGTGCTGACCCCGGATGCCCACGCCCTCGATCAACGGCTGGACAAGCTGGCGGACACGGTGTGTGCCGAGGACCCGCGCTCGCGGGCCGAGCGGCGCGCGGATGCGTTGGGGGCGTTGGCCGGCGGGGCGGACCGGCTGGGGTGTCGCTGCGGGCGTGCTGATTGCCCGGCCGGGGGCCGGGCGGGGGCGCCCGCGGTAGTGATCCACGTGCTGGCCGAACAGCCCACTCTGCACGGTGACGGCGCTCCGGGTTCGCAGGTGTGCGCCGACGGGTTGATCAGCCCGGACCTGGTGGCCGAACTGGCGGCGACGGCCAAACTCGTGCCGCTGGTTCATCCCGGGGACGCCGCCCCAGAGCCGGGGTATGTGCCGTCGATGGCGTTGGCCGATTTCGTACGCTGCCGGGATCTGACGTGTCGCTGGCCCGGCTGTGAGCGTCCGTCCTTTGACTGCGAGCTCGACCACACCATCCCGTACGCCCAGGGCGGGCCCACCCATGCGGCAAACCTCAAGTGCTACTGCAAAACCCATCATTTGGTCAAAACTTTTCTGGGCTGGACCGAAAAGCAGCTGCCCGACGGCACCCTGATCCTGACCTCCCCCTCCGGGCACACCTATGTCACCACTCCGGGCAGCGCGCTGCTGTTCCCGAGCTTGGCCCGCGCGGTCGGGGGCTGCCCGGCCCCCGAAATCGACATCCCGGCACAGGACTACTGCGCCTCGCGTACCGCGATGATGCCCAGACGCCGGCGCACCCGCAGCCAAGACCGCGCCTACCGCGTGGCGGCCGAACGCCGAAAAAACCGCGAGGCCCGCGTGGCCGGAAAATCCGAAAGCCACTTCGGGCCTGCACCGCCCGCATACGACGACGACCCGCCGCCGTTCTGACTCGCCTCGCGATTCAGCCGATATCGCCGAGCCGGGGAATCAACTCCTCACCGAGGCGGCGGATGAAACCGACCGGGTCCGGGTTGCCGGGCAGCGGGCCCGCGTTGACCATCCCGATGCCGAGCGCGGCGTAGCGTTCGACCGTCCGCAGGTACTCGTCGGGGGCGGCGAACGGATCGGCCGGAACGCCGACCGTCTTGCGGATCTCGGCGGGGTCCCTGCCGACCGCGTCGCAGTGCCGGTACAGGACGTCGACCTTGTGCTGCAACTCGCCGGGATCGCTGGTCGTGCTGTTCCAGACGTCGGCGTACTGCGCGACCAGGCGCAGCGTCTTGCGCTCGCCGTCGCCGCCGATCAGGACGGGGGGCCGGCGAATCGGCTGCGGCGCGCAGATGGTCTCCGCCAGCCGGTAGTGCCTGCCGTCGTAGGGCCCGTTGTCGTCGCTCCACATCTGGGCGCAGATCTGCAGCGTCTCCTCCAGCATCTCGAAGCGTGCGCTCAGCGGCGGGTACGGAATGCCGAGGGCGGTGTGCTCGCGGTCGTACCACGCCGCGCCCAGCCCCAGCAGCGACCGGCCGCCGGACAGCACGTCCAGGGTGGTGACCGCCTTGGCCAGCAGGCCGGGATAGCGGTAGGTGACACCGGTGACCAGCAGCCCCAGCTCGATCGTCGACGTCCGGCCGGCCAGAAAGCCCAGCGAGGTGTATCCCTCCAGGAACGGGTCCTCGGCGCGCCCGACGTTCTCCATCTGGAACAGATGGTCGGCCAGGGTGAACAGCGTCGCCCCGCCTTGCTCGGCGGCGGTGGCCGCGCCGGCCAGCGTCGGGCCCAGGTCCGAGGCGTCGCCCGGCAGAAAATCGATGAAATGCACTCCTAGTTCCATTGCCGCTAAACCCCTTTCATGATTCGGTCAGGCGCTCCAGCAGCGACAGCGCGTCGACGATGACGCGGCGTTCGCGTTCGGTGTAGAGCTCCTGCATGGTGCGCGCCAGCCATTCCTCCCGGGCCTGGCGGTTACTGGCGGCGCGCTCGTGGCCGGCCTCGGTGAGCGCGATGACCTGGCGCCGGCCATCGTCGGGATCCGGAGTCCGCTCGACGAGCCCGCGCCGGTCCAGGGCCGCCACGATGGCTGCCATCGACTGGGGCCGTACCCGTTCGGCGCCGGCCAACACGCCGGCTGACGACGGTCCCTCCTTCCACAGCCTGATCAGCACCGCCGTCTGGGACGGCGTCAGGTCGCCGTCGACCGCGACCTCGCGCAACCTGCGGCGCAGCCGGCCGACCACCACCCGCAGGTCGCGGGCTGCCGCCGCGGCGGACTCGCCGACACCGTCCATGCCG
>NZ_JBYCLC010000204.1:0-23436 GCF_057473685.1 Mycobacterium sp. TH-M116
TGGGTGATCAGCCGACGAAAGGCTTTGCCAGCCATGGGGAATCGTGGTCTTTTGCGGTGGCATTGCGATTGGCCGCATACGAATTGTTGCGGTATGACGGCAGCGAGCCGGTGTTGTTACTCGATGACGTGTTCGCTGAACTCGACACGACACGACGCCGTGCGCTGGCCGGGGTTGCCGAATCGGCCGAACAGGTTCTGGTGACGGCAGCGGTGCTGGAAGACATCCCGTCGGACTGGGATGCTAGGAGGGTGCACATCGATATGCGGGACGCCGATCCCGGGCGCATCTCGGTGGTGGAACCGTGACCGGTGATGGTGAGGACACCGAGGTCGGAGGCACCCCGATGCCGCCGGGGGTCAACGGTATCGACTTGGTGCGTCGCACGCTCGAGGAGGCCCGCGCGGCGGCGCGGGCCCAGGGCAAGGACGCTGGGCGTGGGCGTGTCGTCCCGCCCACCGGACGGCGGGTCGTCGGGCGACGGCGACGCTGGTCGGGTCCGGGGCCGGACAGCCGGGACCCCCAACCACTGGGCCGGCTCGCGCGGGACCTGGCTAGAACACGCGGCTGGTCCGCACAGGTGGCAGAAGGTACCGTCCTCGGCCAATGGCGAACGATCGTGGGTCAACAGATTGCGGACCACGCCGCGCCGGTCGGTCTGAGCGATGGCGTGCTCAGCGTGGCGGCCGAGTCCACCGCCTGGGCCACCCAGTTGCGGATGATTCAGACGCACCTGCTGGCCAAGATCGCGGCGGCCGTGGGCAACGGTGTGGTGATTTCGCTGAAGATCACCGGGCCGGCCGCCCCGTCGTGGCGGAAGGGGCCGCGCCACATCGGAGGCCGGGGACCGCGCGACACCTACGGATAGCCGGCGCGCGCTGCTCGCCCGGCCGCAGACACGCTGCGCCGGACGCCTCGGCATCGGCCGTCTCAGAGCCGCCAGAATCAGGCGGACCTGGGTCGCGCACGTCAGGACGCGACCCAAATGAAGAAATCGAGCACACGGCGCGGCCAGATAGCCAAAAACGCGCCCAGAAAACCAGTCCTGACGGCCTATCACGGTAGACTTGACCGGATGCGACCGCTGCGGTGACTGAACCGCTCGCATGAAACCCTGAGGAGACCATTCCGACCGTGGCTGCCCAAAAGAAGAAGGCACAAGACGAATACGGCGCTTCAGCGATCACCGTGCTCGAAGGGCTGGAGGCGGTCCGCAAACGCCCCGGCATGTACATCGGCTCCACCGGTGAGCGCGGTCTGCACCACCTCGTCTGGGAGGTCGTCGACAACTCGGTGGACGAAGCGATGGCCGGCTACGCCACCAAGGTCGACGTGCGCCTGCTCGACGACCACAGCGTAGAGGTCGCCGACGACGGCCGCGGCATTCCCGTGGCGATGCATGCCACCGGAATCCCCACCGTCGACGTGGTGATGACCCAACTTCACGCCGGAGGAAAATTCGGCGGTGAGAACAGTGGCTATACCGTCAGTGGTGGCTTGCACGGCGTCGGCGTGTCGGTGGTCAATGCGCTGTCCACCCGGCTGGAAGTCAGCATCAGACGTGACGGGCACGAATGGTTCCAGCACTACGAGCGCGCCGTGCCCGGCACCCTCAAGCAGGGCGAGGCCACCAAAAAAACGGGAACCACCATCAGATTCTGGGCCGATTCCGAGATCTTCGAAACCACACAGTACGACTTCGAAACAGTGGCGCGCCGGCTCCAGGAGATGGCTTTCCTCAACAAGGGCTTGACGATCAACCTCACCGACGAACGAGTGGAGCAGGACGAGGTCGTCGACGAGGTCGTCAGCGACACCGCCGAGGCACCCAAGTCAGCCCAGGAAAAGGCTGCTGAATCGCCTGTGCCACACAAGGTCAAGCACCGTACGTTCTACTATCCGGGCGGCCTGGTGGACTTCGTCAAACACATCAACCGCACCAAAAACGCGATCCACACCAGCATCGTGGACTTCTCCGGTAAGGGCGAGGGTCACGAAGTCGAGGTCGCGATGCAGTGGAATGCCGGCTATTCCGAGTCGGTGCACACTTTCGCCAATACGATCAACACCCATGAAGGGGGCACTCACGAAGAGGGCTTCCGCGCTGCGTTGACGTCGGTGGTGAACAAGTACGCCAAAGACCGCAAACTGTTGAAGGACAAAGACCCCAACCTCACCGGCGACGACATCCGCGAGGGCTTGGCCGCCGTGATCTCCGTCAAGGTTGCCGAACCGCAGTTCGAGGGTCAGACCAAAACCAAGCTGGGTAACACCGAGGTCAAGTCGTTCGTCCAGAAGGCGTGTAACGAACAGCTGACGCACTGGTTCGAAGCCAACCCCTCGGAAGCGAAAGTCATTGTCACCAAAGCGGTTTCATCCGCCCAGGCACGGATCGCGGCCCGTAAGGCGCGGGAGCTGGTGCGGCGCAAGAGTGCCACCGACATCGGGGGTTTGCCCGGTAAGCTCGCCGACTGCCGATCGACCGATCCGCGTAAATCCGAACTCTACGTGGTGGAAGGTGATTCGGCGGGCGGCTCGGCCAAGAGTGGCCGCGATTCGATGTTTCAGGCGATACTTCCGCTGCGGGGCAAGATCATCAACGTCGAAAAGGCGCGAATCGACCGCGTGCTCAAGAACACCGAAGTTCAGTCGATCATCACCGCGCTGGGCACCGGCATCCACGACGAGTTCGACCTCACCAAGCTGCGCTACCACAAGATCGTGCTGATGGCCGACGCTGACGTCGACGGCCAGCACATCTCCACTCTGTTGTTGACGCTGCTGTTCCGCTTCATGCGGCCGTTGATCGAAAACGGGCACGTCTTCCTGGCGCAGCCCCCGCTGTACAAGTTGAAGTGGCAACGCATCGATCCCGAGTTCGCCTACTCCGACCGGGAGCGGGACGGCCTGATGGAGGCTGGGCTCAAGGCGGGCAAGAAGATCAACAAGGACGATGGCATCCAGCGCTACAAGGGGCTGGGCGAGATGGACGCCAAAGAGTTGTGGGAAACCACCATGGACCCCGCGGTGCGGGTGCTGCGTCAGGTCACCCTGGATGACGCGGCCTCCGCCGACGAGTTGTTCTCCATCTTGATGGGCGAAGATGTCGACGCGCGCCGAAGCTTTATCACCCGCAACGCCAAGGACGTTCGATTCCTGGATGTCTGAGCGATCAGATACGCCAACGCAAACGAGGAACAGATGACTGACACCACGCTGCCGCCGGGTGACCATCCCGCCGAGCGGATCGAACCCGTTGACATCCAGCAGGAGATGCAGCGCAGCTACATCGATTACGCGATGAGCGTGATCGTCGGTCGCGCGCTGCCGGAGGTGCGCGACGGCCTCAAACCGGTGCATCGCCGCGTGTTGTATGCGATGTACGACTCCGGCTTCCGCCCGGACCGCAGCCACGCCAAGTCGGCGCGCTCGGTGGCCGAGACGATGGGTAACTACCACCCGCATGGCGACGCGTCGATCTACGACACCCTGGTACGCATGGCGCAGCCGTGGTCGCTGCGGTACCCGCTGGTCGACGGGCAGGGCAACTTCGGTTCGCCGGGCAACGACCCGCCGGCGGCGATGCGGTATTGCGTCACTGGAGATGCGCTGGTGCGCTTACCGTTCGGGCAATCTGTGCGGATTTGCGATGTGGCTCCGGGCGCTGCGCCCAATTCGGACAACGTGGTCGAGTTGAAGGTTCTGGATCGGCACGGCAACACCGTTTTGGCGGACACACTGTTCCATTCGGGCGAACATCAGACCTTCAGGGTACGGACGGCTGAAGGCTACGAGGTCACGGGCACGGCCAACCATCCCTTACTGTGCTTGGTCGACGTCGGCGGCGTACCCACCCTGCTGTGGAAGTTGATCGCAGAGCTCCGCCCCGACGACCACGTCGTGTTGCAGCGCACGCCACCGGCGGAATCGGGCCCCGACGACTGCCATGACGCGCTGGAAGCCCTGCTGTTGGGTGCTTTCATCAGCGAGGGTTTCGGGTCGGAAACTCGCGCCGCGTTCAACAACCTCGACCGCGACTACTTCGAGAGGGTCGTCGGTGCATACGACGCGGTCGTCGGAGGCCGGCGGCATGTATCCGCGCGGGTGACCGCCTCCGGTTCGATGCTGCACGAATTCGACGTACACAATCTGTCGGAACTCAGGAAGACACGGCTCGGCGGGATGATCGGGCAACGTCCGGCCGACAAGTCCGTTCCGCATTGGCTGTGGCAGTCCCCCGCCGCAGTCAAACGCGTCTTCTTGCAAGCGCTGTTCGAGGGTGATGGCTCGTGTTCTGCGCTACCGTGCAACACGATTCACATATCGTACTCGACCCGCAGCAGACAGCTGGCCGTAGATGTTCAACAGATGCTGCTCGAGTTCGGAGTGGTCTCACGGCGATGCCGGCATGCTGATGGCGAGCACGAGGTCGTCATCACCGATCGTGCTCAGGCCGAAATCTTCGCAAACCATGTCGGTTTCGGCGGTGCCAGACAAACCAAGCTGAACGCCGTACTCGCTGAGATGCCGACTTGCCGCGGTCGGGACGAAGATCACGTACCCGGACTGGCCGCGTTCATCGGCAGGTACGCCGGTGGCTCCCGGGCCGACCGCGACTGGCTCAAACGCCACAACGTCGACCGCATCCAACGCTGGCGCACGCGCGGCGGGGAGATTCTGGCCCACATCGCCGACCCCGACGTCCGCGCCATCGCCAGCGACCTCACCGACGGCCGGTTCTACTACGCGCGCATCGCCTCCGTCACCGAGGCAGGTGTACAACCGGTGTACAGCCTGCGCGTGGACACCTCCGACCACGCATTCCTGACCAACGGTTTCGTCAGCCACAACACCGAGGCGCGGCTGACTCCGCTGGCGATGGACATGTTGCGCGAAATCGACGAGGAGACAGTCGATTTCGTACCGAACTATGACGGCCGGGTGCAGGAGCCCACCGTACTGCCCAGCCGGTTCCCCAACCTGCTGGCCAACGGGTCGGGCGGCATCGCGGTGGGGATGGCGACCAACATCCCGCCGCACAACCTGCGTGAGCTCGCCGAGGCGGTGTTCTGGTGCCTGGACAACCACGAGGCCGACGAGGAAGCCACGCTGGCCGCCGTCTGCGAACGCGTCAAGGGGCCCGACTTTCCCACCTCCGGGTTGATCGTCGGGTCACAGGGCATCGCCGACGCCTACACGACGGGCCGCGGTTCCATCCGGATGCGCGGTGTCGTCGAGGTGGAAGAGGATTCCCGCGGCCGGACGTCGCTGGTGATCACCGAGCTGCCGTACCAGGTCAACCACGACAACTTCATCACCTCGATCGCCGAGCAGGTCCGCGACGGCAGGCTGGCCGGGATCGCCAACATCGAAGACCAGAGCAGTGACCGGGTGGGCCTGCGCATCGTCGTCGAGCTCAAACGTGACGCGGTCGCCAAGGTGGTGCTCAACAACCTTTACAAGCACACGCAACTGCAGACCAGTTTCGGCGCCAACATGCTGTCGATCGTCGACGGGGTGCCGCGAACCCTGCGCCTCGACCAGCTGATCCGCCACTACGTTGCGCACCAGCTCGACGTCATCGTCCGGCGCACCACCTACCGGTTGCGCAAGGCCAACGAACGCGCACACATTCTGCGCGGTCTGGTCAAGGCGCTCGATGCGCTCGACGAGGTCATAGCGCTGATCCGGGCATCGGAAACCGTCGACATCGCCCGCGCCGGGCTGATCGAACTGCTCGATATCGACGAAATCCAGTCCCAGGCGATCCTGGACATGCAGTTGCGGCGCCTGGCCGCGTTGGAGCGCCAGCGCATCGTCGACGACCTGGCCAAGATCGAGGCCGAGATCGCCGACCTCGAAGACATCCTCGCCAAACCCGAACGCCAGCGCGGGATCGTCCGTGACGAACTCGCCGAGATCACCGACAAACACGGCGACGACCGCCGAACCCGGATCATCGCCGCCGACGGGGACGTCAGCGACGAGGATCTGATCGCGCGCGAGGATGTCGTCGTCACCATCACCGAGACCGGATACGCCAAGCGCACCAAGACCGACCTCTACCGCAGCCAGAAGCGCGGCGGCAAGGGCGTGCAGGGCGCCGGGCTCAAGCAGGATGACATCGTCAAGCACTTCTTCGTGTGCTCGACCCACGATTGGATCCTTTTCTTCACCACCCAGGGGCGGGTGTACCGGGCCAAGGCCTACGAGCTGCCGGAGGCGTTGCGCACGGCGCGCGGGCAGCACGTGGCCAACCTGCTGGCCTTCCAGCCCGAGGAGCGCATCGCCCAGGTCATCCAGATCCGCGGGTACGAGGACGCGCCGTACCTGGTGCTGGCCACCCGCAAGGGCCTGGTCAAGAAGACCAAGCTGACCGATTTCGACTCCAACCGCTCGGGCGGAATCGTCGCGATCAACCTGCGCGACGGCGACGAGTTGGTCGGCGCGGTGCTGTGTTCCTCCGAGGACGACCTGCTGCTGGTGTCGGCCAACGGTCAGTCGATCAGGTTCTCGGCGACCGACGAGGCGCTACGGCCGATGGGACGCGCCACGTCGGGGGTACAGGGCATGCGTTTCAACGCAGACGATTACCTGTTGTCGCTCAACGTCGTTCGTGAAGGCACCTACCTGCTGGTCGCGACATCCGGCGGCTACGCGAAGCGGACCGGTATCGCGGAGTACCCGGTTCAGGGCCGTGGCGGCAAGGGCGTCCTGACGGTCATGTATGACCGTCGGCGGGGCAGGCTGGTGGGCGCGCTGATCGTGGACGAGGACAGCGAACTCTACGCGATCACCTCAGGGGGTGGTGTGATCCGCACGGCCGCGCGTCAGGTCCGGAAGGCGGGCAGGCAGACCAAGGGCGTTCGGCTGATGAACCTTGGCGACGGAGACGACTTGTTGGCCATCGCGCGCAACGCCGAAGAGAACGCCGAGGAGGTCGTCGAGGCAGCCGAGAACGCCAACGAGGCCGACGGATCCAACGAGTAGCGGGCCACGATCAGGGCGGGCGTTGTCGCGGGGAGGTGCTGGGCAACTAGACTCGGCCCGGTGACGATGCGGGCCGCTGCGTGGCCCGAAGAGGAATTGGGCAATCAAGCTCGGCCCGGTGACGATGCGGGCCGCTGCGTGGCCGGGATGCGATGTGACTACCACCGCCCGGGTAGGCCGAGCTAGGGCCAGGTAGGAAACGTGAGGAGTCGGGGTGAGTTCACCGAGCGAGCCGGGCGCCCCCAACAAGGGTGACGGCCTTGATGGGGATGGTTCGGCCGGGCGGAGCGGTGCGCACAGCGCGGCGCCCGCCTCGGGCGGCCGGAGTCAGGAGGCCACGGAAGCACCGCCCTGGCAGCGCGGTGCCTCCAGGGCCGCTCCTTCGCCGTATCGTCAGACGGAAGCACCCGGCGACACGCGCACGCCGGCCGGGGCCGACCCTCGGCTGAGTCGCTTCGCCTCGGGCAGCACCGCACTTGGGGCGGGGTCGGCCGGGCATATCAGGAACCCCACGCGGGAGGTCGACGCCGCGTCGGCTCGCGGCGAGAACTCGCCGCCCGAGGCCTACGCCAGCGAGCTGCCCGACCTGTCGGGCCCGATGCCCCGGTCCCCGCAGCGCAAGCCCGCACCGCCCGACCGTGGCACGGAGGGGCCGAAAGCCCCGGGTTCGGGTCGCCCGGTGGTCCCGGAGGGCCGCGACTTGCGTGACGAACGGGTTCAGGTCTCGCGGCGGGCCCGCGGGCCGGTCCGGGCCAGCATGCAGATCCGCCGGATCGATCCGTGGAGCACACTGAAGGTGTCGCTGCTGTTGTCGGTGGCCCTGTTCTTCGTCTGGATGATCGCGGTGGCGTTTCTGTATCTCGTGCTCGGCGGCATGGGGGTGTGGGCCAAGCTGAACAGCAACGTCGGCGATCTGCTCAACAACACCAGCGGCAGCAGCGGCGAGCTGGTGTCCAGCGGCACCATCTTCGGCGGTGCCACCCTGATCGGCCTGGTCAACATCGTCCTGCTGACCGCGATGGCGACGATCGCGGCGTTCGTCTACAACCTGACCACGGATCTGATCGGGGGCATCGAGGTGACCCTGGCGGACCGCGACTAGCGTGAATGTCAGCGTTTTTGGGAGTGGGGCGGCGATTGCGGTAATCTCGTCGCTCGGCCGTACGCGAGTGCGGGCCTATAGCTCAGGCGGTTAGAGCGCTTCGCTGATAACGAAGAGGTCGGAGGTTCGAGTCCTCCTAGGCCCACAACCATGGGTCCGTTGAGACGTTACGTGAGACCGGCATTGCCGCTGGGACTGCTCGCCGCAGTGGCAGCGGTGGTGCGGTCGCGACGTGGGGTCGAAGTCTGGCACATGGCGGTCGCCGATACTCCCGAACCCGGTGACGGTCGGGGGCCTTAGCTCAGTTGGTAGAGCACCGCCTTTGCAAGGCGGGTGTCAGGGGTTCGATTCCCCTAGGCTCCACGGCATTGAGACCGAAGCATGCCGAGGGTGGCCAACCGCGGGGCCCGGATCGCGTTACGCACGGCTGGTGCGTCGAACCCGGTGGATCGAGGCGATGCAGATCAGGGAATGGCTTGCGGGCATCCCGGTCCGGCGGCGGGAGGACCTGCGGCTGGAGGCGGTGTGAGGACGCGCGTTAGGGACGCGGCTGCACGTCGACGCTGGGCGGGCGCGGGGACGGTTCCTGGGGCCGCGCGCGCGTCGAGCGCCGCACGACGCTGAATACCACCGCCCCGCCGGCCAGCACGGTCACGGCGGCGCCCGCGATCAACAACGGCCGTTTATTGCGGCGGCGCTGCGCCCGCCGTGCGTCTCGGAGCGACTGGGGTAGGTTGGCGGCGACTTCCTGGGCGGCGGCCAGTTCCTGGCCGAGCGCTTCCTGGGCGGTCGCCACATCGCGGGCCAGCCGGCCCTCCCGGTAACGACGGCGCAGCCCGACGGCGGAGGCGTGCGCGGCGTCTACGCCCAGTCCCGCCACCCCTCGGGTGACGTACACCGGCCCCGCCAGCGAGTAGGTCAGGCCCCGGGTCAGCCGCTCCCGCGGGGTCAGCCGGGCTTCCGTCTTCGCTTTCATCTGCCGCCTTTCTGCGCCGGTCGTGCCAGGCCGGTCAGGGAACCTGCCGGGAAAGTCGGCCCAGAGGCCGTCGGGGACCTCCACAGACTGCCACCAAAGGGGCGTCGGCGGGACCCCCGGAACGAATTCGCACGCGGCCCGGCGTCGCGGGGCCCGGGTCTGCGGGATGGCCGCGTGACACCGGTTGCGGGCAGGCCCGCGGGTGATGGCAGACTTGCGAGTCGTGACCAACAGCCCCATTCAGACTGCCACTGCCACGCTGCACACCAACCGCGGCGACATCAAGGTCGCCCTGTTCGGGAACCACGCACCCAAGACCGTCGCCAACTTCGTCGGCCTGGCCCAGGGCACCAAGGAGTACTCGGCACAGAACGCGTCGGGAGGATCCTCGGGCCCGTTCTACGACGGCGCGGTGTTCCACCGGGTGATCCGCGGGTTCATGATCCAGGGCGGTGACCCGACCGGTACGGGCCGCGGCGGCCCGGGCTACAAATTCGCCGACGAGTTCCACCCCGAGTTGCAGTTCGACCGGCCCTACCTGCTGGCGATGGCCAACGCGGGCCCGGCAACCAACGGTTCGCAGTTCTTCATCACCGTGGGCCAGACGCCGCACCTGAACCGGAAGCACACGATCTTCGGCGAAGTCACCGACCCCGGGTCGCGTCAGGTCGTCGACGCGATCGCGACGACGGCCACCGACGGCAACGACCGTCCCGCCGAGGCGGTCGTCATCGAGTCGATCACGATCGCCTAGCTCGACTCGGCCCGCCGGAAGGCGTGCGTCGCGCCGAGCGTGAACGTGTTGCGAAAAATCGAGCGATTTATCGCGGTGGTTTAACGTTCGGCGGCGCTACCTTGCTCAGCGCCGCCCGCGGCCCGCGTAACCGGCCGCCGTCAGCGCGTCGAACACGTCAAGGGGGTTGGTGCCGAGGTCCCACCGGGAGAGGAACACCATGCCGCCGTCGACCGTCTCGATCTCGAGCATCCGGACCGTGCGCGCGTAGCGGCGGAACTCGGTGATCCGGATGACCTCGATCGCGGACGGCGGCAATACCTGTGTCCGGAACCAGCCCCGCAGCGCCAGGCCGTCGGGGGTGATTGCCAGCTTCGGGCGTGCGCGCCACGTCAACGCGGCAAACAGCAGCAGGCCCACCGCAGCAAGCCACGTCAGAGCGTGCCCCGGCGCATCTGTGACCACGGTCACACTGGCGATTGCCATCATCACGCCGGCGAGGCCACAACCAGCGATTCCTGCCGTACGCGGCGCCCACCGTGTTTGCTGCATGCCGTTCTCAGCCCCTCTCAACACTGCCGATGCAGTTATCCACAAGCGCTATCAACAGTGGGGATAAATCACATGCTTGTCATTGTTTGCTCGTAACGCTGCTGACGCGGCGCCAGACCGACCCCGATATGCCGTCATGGCCTGGGGCATTCCGCTCAGTGCCAGCGCATCGTGAGCAACAGACCGGTGATCATGAAAGCGAACGCGATGGCGTAGTTCCAGGGACCCAATTGGGCCATCCAGTTGAGCGCTGTCGGGGCCTGGCTGCCGACTGCGGCCAGCTGAAAAACCATCAACCAGACGAGCCCGATCAGCATGAGGCTGACGAACAGCGCGACGAACCACACACTCGACGGCCCGACTTTCACCTTCACCGGTGTGCGACTGACGGCACCGACGGTGAAGTCGTTCTTCTTGCGGACCTTGGACTTGGGCATGGGTACCTCGCGGATATGTGGGGTTACCTGGACTACACGGTAATCGCAACGGGGTGCAACGATGACGGGGGTGGTTGCACGCCCAGCCTGGCTATGAGCCTAACTCACCTGGCAGGCTGACCGGGAAATGGAGAAGCGATGAGCGACACGCGCCGCTCGCCCTGGCGGTTCGGCGTTCCGCTGGTCTGCCTGTCGGCCGGCGTGCTCCTGGCGGCAACCCATGGCGTGTCCGGCGGTGCAGAGATCCGCCGCAGCGACGCGCCGCGCCTCGTCGACCTCGTTCGCGAGGCCCAGGCCTCGGTCAACTCCGTCAACGCCCGGCGGGACGAGCTTGCGAACGCGGTGGACACGGCCCGCGGCCGGTCTTCGGATGCGGCGTTGGCGGACCTGCTCGACCGGTCCGCCCGGCTGGCCGGTGAGGCCGGCATGGATCCCGTGGATGGTCCGGGGCTCGTGGTGACTCTCGACGACGCCCAGCGTGACGCCAACGGCCGCTTCCCGCGCGACGCCTCCCCCGACGACCTGGTGGTGCACCAGCAGGACATCGAGGCCGTCCTCAACGCGTTGTGGAGCGCCGGCGCCGAGGCGATCCAGATGCAGGACCAGCGGATCATCGCGACCTCGGTGCCGCGCTGCGTCGGCAACACCCTGCTGCTCAACGGGCGCACCTACAGCCCGCCTTACACCATCACCGCGATCGGCGATCCCACCGCCATGCAAGCCGCCCTGGCCTCCGCCCCCTTGGTGATCCTCTACAAGCAGTACGTGGTCCGGTTCGGCCTGGGCTACCACGAACAGGTCGAATCCGACGTGCACATCGCCGGCCATGCCGGGCTGGTTCGGATGCACTTCGCACAGCCCGTGTCGCCGCAGGCTTCCGCCCCGGGTCGCGGCGGGCGGTAGCCTGACACGATGCGGATCCTGGTTGTCGACAATTACGACAGCTTCGTGTTCAATCTCGTGCAGTATCTGGGACAACTCGGCGTCCAGGCCGAGGTGTGGCGCAACGACGATGCCCGCCTCTCCGACGAGCGTGCCGTCACCGCACAGTTCGCCGGCGTGCTGCTCAGCCCGGGTCCGGGCACGCCGGAACGTGCGGGCGCCTCGATAGGCCTGGTGCGGGCCTGTGCGGCGGCGGGCACGCCACTGCTGGGGGTGTGCCTGGGCCACCAGGCCATCGGTGTCGCATTCGGCGCCCGGGTGGACCGCGCTCCCGAGTTGCTGCACGGCAAGACCAGCAGCGTCTTCCACACCAATGTCGGTGTGCTCCAAGGCCTTCCGGATCCCTTCACGGCCACCCGATACCATTCGCTGACGATCCTGCCGGATTCGGTGCCGGGGGTGCTGCAGGTGACGGCGCGCACCGGCAGCGGTGTGATCATGGGAGTGCGCCACACCGAGCTGCCAATCCACGGCGTCCAGTTCCATCCGGAGTCGATCCTGACCGAGGGCGGGCACCGAATGCTCGGAAACTGGCTCACCTACTGCGGATGGGCCCGTGACGACACGCTGGTCCGTCGGCTGGAAAACGAGGTCCGCACCGCGGTGCGACCGCACCTCCCGGACCCGGTGGCTACTGGCCGAACTTCAGCGTGATGATGCCGTCCCGGTTGACCCCGGCCCCGGGAGGCGGGTTCTGATACACCACCTTGTTGTGCATGGAGCCGCCGGCGTCGACATCGGGGCCCTTGTCCAGCACCCCGGTCCAGCCCAGCGCACGTAACCGTGGTTCGGCGTCGGTCCAGAACATGTTGGTGACGTCTGGCATCACGAACTGGTTGCCCTTGGACACCTGTAGTTCGATGACCGAGTCGACCGGGACCGCGGTGTCTTTGGGCGGATTGGTGCCGACCACCTCCCCGGCCGGCCGGGGACTGTCCACCTCGACCTGACTGAACTTGGCGAAGCCGTACACGTTGAGGTTTTTCTGCGCGACGTCGACGGTCTGGCCTGCCACGTCGGGAACCTGCTTCGTTTCCGGGCCGGAGCCGACGATGACGGTGACGACGTTGGTGATCGCCGAGGTCTGGTTGGCCGGCGGATTGGTCCCGATGACCTTGCCCGTCAGGTCCGGGATCGACGGTGAATTCGCCTGCTTGAACTTGGTGAATCCGGCGGCTTTGAGCTTCTTGACCGCCTCGCCGTAGGTCAACGAGGAGACGTCGGGCACCTCGCGCTGCTCCGGCCCGGTGGAAACGTTGATGGTGACCTCGTCGCCCGCACTGACCGACGCGTTGGCGTCAGGGTCGGTGTTGATGACGTGGTCGGGTGGGACCGTCGAATCAGGCTTCTGCTGGGTGCGCGTCTTGAACCCGCGGTTCTGCAGTACCGCGATGGCGTCCGCGGAAATCTGTCCCCGCACGTCAGGTACCTGGACGTCGCGGGTGCCGCCACCGAACGTGTTGAAGGCGATGACGACGACGATCGTCAGCACTGCGAGCACGGCAACCGCGACGATCCATCGGGCGACCGGACCGTCCGGCCGATCGCCCTCGGTGCCGCTGCCGCCGAGCGGCCGGCGCGGCAAGGCGCCGGAGCGGGGCTGCCCGCCGTATCCCCCGTGTCCGCCGGCGGACGTCAGCGACGTGCGCTCGGCGTCGGTGAGGACTTTGGGCGCTTCAGGTGGCTCACCGTTGTGCACCCGAACCAGGTCGGCGCGCATCTCCGCCGCGGTCTGGTAGCGGTTCTCCGGGTTCTTGGCCAGTGCCTTGAGGACGACGGCGTCGAGCTCGGCGGAGATCCCCGGATGCCGATGCGACGGGGGGATCGGGTCTTCCCGCACATGTTGATAGGCCACCGCGACCGGTGAGTCGCCGGTGAATGGCGGCTCGCCGGTGAGGATCTCGTACAGGACGCAGCCGAGCGAATAGACATCGGATCGCGCGTCGACGGAATCGCCGCGGGCCTGTTCGGGCGAGAGATATTGGGCGGTCCCGATCACGGCCGCGGTCTGGGTGACGCTGTTGCCGCTGTCGGCGATCGCCCGCGCGATGCCGAAGTCCATCACCTTGACGGCGTTTGTGGTGCTGATCATGATGTTCGCCGGCTTGACGTCGCGGTGGATGATGCCGTTCTGGTGGCTGAAGTTCAGTGCCTGGCAGGCGTCGGCGATGATCTCGATGGCGCGGCGCGGGGGCAGCGGTCCGTCGGTGTGGACGATGTCGCGCAGGGTGACGCCGTCGACGTACTCCATGACGATGTAGGGCAGCGGGCCGGCAGCGGTCTCCGCTTCGCCGGTGTCGTACACCGCGACGATGGAGGGGTGGTTCAGCGCCGCGGCATTCTGCGCTTCCCGCCGGAAGCGCAGGTAGAAGCTGGGATCACGGGCCAGATCGGCGCGCAGCACCTTGACGGCGACGTCGCGGTGCAATCTGATGTCGCGTGCCAGGTGAACTTCCGACATGCCTCCGAAGCCGAGGATCTCACCCAGCTCGTAGCGGTCCGACAGATGCTGCGGGCTCGTCATCGCGGTGTCTCGTGTGCGGCCGGCTCCGCGACGGGGGTCGACGACAGCGGCTTTGCCGGAAACGTGAACCGCGGGGGCGCAAGGCCGCTGGGGGTCTGGCTCGGCGGCGGCGGTCCCGAGGATCCCGACGAGGGCGGGGCGCCGGTGTCGGTGACCGTCGGCGGTGGCGTGGGCTGCTGATCGGTGTACGCGCGGGAGTTGATGACGATCAGCACCGCGATGATGATCGCCAATGCCCCCAGCACGCCCGCGGCCCACAGCAACGCGCGCTGGCCCGAGGAGAACGTGCGTCGCGCCGGGGGCGGCCGATGCCCGCCGGTGGTCGGCCGGGACCGCCGCGCCGCCGGACTGCGTCCACTTGAGGCACCCGCGACCCTCGTCGGCGCCGCGGTCGACGGGATGGCCGCCGGCGAGGCGCGCCCCGGCGGCGGTGACTGGCTGGGCCTCGGCGGGCGTCGGCCCGCCCGGACCGCGGCGACCGCGTCGGCGAACGGCCCCCCGCTGCGATAACGCATCCCGGGGTTCTTGACCAAAGTGATCTCGATCAGTTCGCGGACGTTGGGCGGCAACTCGGCAGGCAGCGGCGGCGGGGGCTCCTTGATGTGCTTCATCGCCACCGAGAGCGCGCCGTCGCCGGTGAACGGCCGCTTACCCGAGACGACTTCGTAGCCGACCACACCGAGGGAGTAGACGTCGCTGGCCGGGGTCGCGTCGTGGCCCAGCGCCTGTTCGGGCGCGATGTACTGCGCGGTACCCATCACCATCCCGGTCTGGGTCACCGGTGCGGCGTCGACGGCTTTGGCAATACCGAAGTCGGTGATCTTGACCTGACCGGTGGGGGTGATCAGGATGTTCCCGGGTTTGACGTCGCGGTGCACCAGTCCGGCGGCGTGGGCGACCTGCAGGGCCCGGCCGGTCTGCTCCAGCAAGTCCAGCGCATGCCGCAGCGACAGTCGGCCGATGCGCTTGAGCACAGAGTTCAGCGGCTCGCCGTTGACCAGTTCCATGACGAGGTAGGCGGTGCGCCCCTCCCCGTCCAGTTGGCTTTCGCCGTAGTCGTGCACGCCCGCGATCCCGGGGTGGTTGAGCATCGCGGTGGTGCGCGCTTCGGCGCGGAAACGCTCGATGAACTCGGGATCCTGCGAGAACTCCTGTTTGAGCACCTTGACCGCGACGCGCCGGCCCAGCCTGCTGTCGACGGCCTCCCAGACCTGGCCCATGCCGCCGGTGGCGATCAGGCGCTGTAGGCGGTACCGGCCGGACAGCGTCACACCTACTCGCGGGCTCATGGTCCCCCCTGCAGCGCGGCCTCGATCACGGCCCGTCCGATCGGCCCGGCGAGTGCACCCCCGGTCGCGGTCAGGCGATCACCGCCGTTCTCCACCACCACCGCCACGGCCACCTTCGGCGCTTGCGCGGGCGCAAACGCGATGTACCACGCGTGGGGCGGGGTGTGTCGCGGATCGGTGCCATGTTCTGCGGTACCGGTTTTCGATGCGATCTGCACGCCGGGAATGGCCCCTTTCTGCTGCGCGACCTTCTCGGCACTGACCATCAGCTCTGTCAGCTTAGTCGCGACCTGCGGTGACACCGCTCGGCGCTGTGCGTAGGGCACCGCGGTGCTGATGTTGGACAGGTCCGGGCCCCTGAGGCTTTCGACCAGGTAGGGCTGCATGGTCACCCCGCCGTTGGCGATCGTCGCCGCAATCTGGGCATTTTGCAACGGCGTCACCGCGACGTCTTTCTGCCCGATGCTCGACATCCCCAGGGCAGCGGCGTCGGGGATCACCCCGATGGTGGATTCGGCGACCTGCAGCGGGATGACGCTCGGTGCGCTGTCCAGCCCGAACGCATGCGCCATGGCGCGCAGCGACTCCGCCCCGGTCAAGAGCCCCAGCTGGACGAATGCGGTGTTACAGGACTTGGCGAACGCCTCGGCCAGCGACACCGTCGGTTCGGGCCCGCACGGCGCCCCGCCGTAGTTCTCCAGCGTGGCGCTGCTGTCGGGCAAGGGGATCGAGGCCGCCGCGGTCAACTCCTCGGTGACCGCGGCGCCGCCCTGCAGCGCCGCCGCGGTGGTGATCACCTTGAACGTGGAACCGGGTGGGTAGGTTTCGGAGATGGCGCGGTTGGTGAGCGGATTGCCCGGGTTGTCGCGCAGTCGTTGCCAGGCCTGCGCCTGCAGTTGGGGGTCGTGCGAAGACAGCAGGTTGGGGTCGTAGGACGGAGACGACACCATGGCCAGAATTTTGCCGGTGGACGGCTCGAGGGCGACGACGGCGCCCTTGCACGGCGCCCCCCCGCAGCCCTGCTGCATCGCGTCCCAGCCGGCCTGCTGGACACGCGGATTGATCGTGGTGTCGACGTTGCCCCCGCGCGGATCGCGGCCGGTGAAGAAGTCGGCGAGCCGCCGCCCGAAGAGCCGCGCGTCCGAGCCGTTCAACACCGGGTCCTCGGCACGTTCCAGGCCCGAGCTCGAATAGCGCAGCGAATAGAAGCCGGTGACCGGCGCGTATACATCGGGGTTCGGGTAGACCCGCAGGAACCGGTATCGGCTGTCGGTGGCCACCGAATAGGCCAGCAGCTGGCTTCCGGCGACGATCTGGCCGCGTTGACGCGAATACTCGTCCAGCAGGATCCGCTGGTTGCGGGGATCGGCCCGTAGCCCGTCGGCGGCGAAGACCTGCGTCATCGTGGCGTTGAGCAACAGCAGCACCATCAGCGCCATCACGGTGACCGAGATGCGGCGGAGGGAGGCGTTCATACCCGCTGTATCACCTCGGTGCCGGCCGACGCGATCGATGACGTGGTGCGCTCGCGGGTGCCCGGAGGACGCCGGGCGCTGTGCGAGATCCGCGCCAGGATCGCCAGCAGCACGTAGTTGGCCAGCAGTGACGACCCTCCGTAGGACATCCACGGTGTGGTCAGGCCGGTGAGCGGGATCAGCTGCGTCACACCGCCGACGACGATGAACAGTTGGATCGCCAGCGCCGACGCCAGGCCGGCGGCCAGCAGCTTGCCGAAGCTGTCTCGGGTGGCGATAGCGGTGCGCAAGCCGCGGACGATGACGATGGTGTAGAGCAGCAGGATGCTCGCCAGCCCGACCAGGCCGAGCTCTTCACCGAAGGCGGCGATGATGAAGTCGGTCGCCGCCGCGGGAACGGCGCCGGGCTGACCGTTGCCCAGGCCGGTTCCGAAGATGCCGCCGGTGGCGAAGCTGAACAGCGACTGCACCATCTGGTAGCCGCTGCCCTCGGGGTCGGCGAAAGGGTCCCACCACGTCTGCACGCGGACCCGCACGTGCCCGAAACCGAAGTACGCCGCGACCCCGCCGGCGACGAACAGCACCAGGCCGACGCCGACCCAGCCGAAGCGCTGTGTGGCCAGGTACACCACGACAAGAAACGAGGTATAGAGCAGCAGCGAGGTTCCCAGGTCCTTCTCGAAGACCATCACACCGACGGAGATCACCCAGGCCGTCAGCAGTGGTGCGAGGTCGCGCGGGCGGGGCAGGGTCAGCCCCATGACGTGCTTGCCGACGCTGGTGAAAAGGTCTCGTTTGGCGATCAGCACCGCCGAGAAGAAGATCAGCAGCAGGATCTTGGAGAACTCAGCCGGCTGAATCGAGAACCCCGGAAGGCGAATCCAGATCTTGGCGCCGTTCTGTTCGGACAACGAGGCCGGCAGCAGGGCGGGCACCGCCAGGAAGGCCAGGCCTGCCGCCCCGCAGATGTAGCCGTAGCGCGCGAGTTGGCGATGATCCTTGAGGAAGGTGACCACCAGCGCGAACGTGGCGACCCCGACGAGGCTCCACAGCATCTGCTGGGCCGCACTGGGAATGTGGCGGCCGCTGAGTTCGTTGTCGGCGAGGTCGAGGCGGTGGATCATCACCAGGCCGAGTCCGTTGAGCAGCGCGACGATCGGCAGCAGCAGCGGGTCGGTGTAGGGGGCGAACCGCCGAATAGCCAGGTGCGCGCTCCCGAACACGGCCAAAAAGACCAGGCCGTAGCCGACGAAATCCCAACGCACGGAGCGTTCCTGGTCGGCCTGCACGATGAGCAGGGCGGCGACGGTGATCAGCGAGGCGAAGGCCAGGAGTAGCAGCTCGGCATTGCGCCGCGTCGGTAGCGGAGGCGTGACCGCGACTGGCGGCTGGATCTGGGTGGTCATGCCACCGTCCGGCAGTCGATGCCCGGCTGAAGTGGAGGGGGTGGGAGGGTCGTCACGGTTTGCGCCGGCAGTGGCGTGGACGAGGTGGTCTCGGGAGACGCCGGCAGGGCGCCGGAGGGGGTGCTCGCGGGATTCCGGGTGGGACTCGGGGTCAGCGGCGAGGTGGTGGTCGACGGCGAGGTGGTGGTCGACGAAAGAGGGGGCGCGGTCGTCCCACGGGTGGTTGTCGGGGCCGGCGGAGAGGTGGCGCGGGGCGGCGGACACGGTGGCAGCAGCGAGTTGGAAGACAATTCGCGCAGTTGTGCGATGGCGTCGTCGAGCGTGCCGGAGGGCAGCCCGGCCTGGACCTGGGCGCGTTCGGGCGGGCGCAGATCCTGCAGCCGCATCAGGTGGCAGTCGAGGGTGCCACGGCTCTGGCTGAAGCTGACGAGCGAAAGTTCGTTGCGGGCGTCGAGGCACCCGATCAGGTAGGGCTCGTGCAGCGAGATGCCCAACAGGGAGCCCTGGATTCCGCGCACGATCGACACCAGACCGTTGTAGTCGGCGACGTAGTAGTTGCTGCGAATGATTGCCCGGCCGACCGCCACGCCCGCGAGCGCCACGAGCACCACCAGCGTGACGACGACCGCCGTCCGTCGCCCCGACCAGCGCGCTCGAGTCGGGGCTTCGGCATGCGGCGCAACACGGTTGGCGGCTCCTTTGCGTGGTCCGATGGCGGAGGCGCGACCGGCGGAGGTGTTGGGCAGCGTCAGTTGGTCGTCTTGGCCGGATACCGCGCCGGCGAGGATCGGCTGGGTCTGGCCGTAGTCGTAGTCGACGACGTCGGCGACGACGACGGTGACGTTGTCGGGGCCGCCGCCGCGCAGGGCCAATTCGATGAGGCGGTAGGCGGCCTCGGCGACATCGGGGATCTGCAGCGCTTCCCGGATGGTCTCGTCGCTGACCGGGTCGGACAACCCGTCCGAGCAGAGCAGGTAGCGATCGCCGGCGCGCGCTTCGCGCATGGTCAGGGTCGGCTCGACCTCGTGCCCGGTCAGCGCCCGCATGATCAACGACCGTTGCGGGTGGCTGTGCGCTTCCTCGCGGGTGATGCGTCCCTCGTCGACCAGGGTTTGGACGAAGGTGTCGTCCTTGGTGATCTGGGTCAGCTCGCCGTCGCGCAACAGGTAGCCGCGGGAGTCGCCGACATGCACCAACCCGATGCGGTTGCCCGCGAACAGGATTGCGGTCAGTGTGGTGCCCATGCCCTCGAGCTCGGGCTCCATCTCGACCTGCGCCGCGATGGCAGCGTTGCCGGCGTGGACCGCGGCGTCGAGTTTGGCGAGCAGATCGCCGCCGGGTTCGTCGTCGTCGAGATGGGCCAGGGCCGCGATCACCAACTGGGAAGCGACCTCGCCGGCGGCATGGCCGCCCATCCCGTCGGCCAGTGCCAGGAGCCGCGCGCCGGCGTAGACGGAGTCTTCGTTGTTCGCGCGTACCAGGCCGCGATCACTGTGGGCGGCGTATCGCAGAACCAGCGTCACGGGCGCAGCTCGATCGCCGTTTTGCCGATCCGGATCGGCGTCCCAAGGGGTACTCGTACCGCAGTCGTCACCTTCGCCCTGTCAAGGTAAGTGCCGTTGGTCGATCCTAGATCCTCGACGTACCACTCGGTGCCGCGCTGGGAGAGCCTGGCATGCCGTGTCGAAGCGTAGTCGTCGGTCAGCACCAGGGTCGAGTCGTCCGCGCGTCCGACCAACACCGGCTGGCCGCTGAGCGTTATCCGCGCCCCCGCCAGGGCGCCTTCGGTCACCACCAGATAGCGGGCGGAGTCCCGGCGTCGACGCGACGGCAGCAGCGTGCCGCGCAGCACCAAGCCGCGGCGTACCATGACAGCACCGGTCGGGGCATAGATGTCGGTCCGCAGTATCCGCAGGACCGACCAGATGAATACCCACAACAACGTCAAAAACCCGGCACGCGTCAGCTGCAGCACTAGTCCCTGCATCTGGCGTCCTTTCCGTCCTCGCTTGGCACTCGGATCGCCCGTGACACCGAGCACATCAGCACCGTCACGATACTTGGGCGGTGGTCGTGGCGGGTCGAAGCGTGGCGGTGGTGAGCCCGGTGGCGTCAGTGGATGCGAACGATGATCTCCGAGTGACCGAGCCGGACCACATCGCCGTCTGCCAGTTGCCACTCCTGCACCGGCGCGTTGTTCACGGTGGTGCCGTTGGTGGAATTGAGGTCGGCGAGCAACGCGACCTGCCCGTCCCAGCGAATCTCCAGGTGACGCCGCGACACGCCCGTGTCCGGCAGGCGGAACTGGGCGTCCTGTCCGCGACCCACGATGTTGGAGCCTTCGCGCAGCTGGTAGGTCCGGCCACTGCCGTCGTCGAGCTGCAGGATCACGACGGTCCCGGGGGCGCCATAGCCGGCCTGGCCGTAGCCGTCGTATCCGCCCGGCTGCTGGGCATAATCACCGTATTGGCCGTATTCGACGTCCTGGCCGTAGTCCGGCTGCTGGTTGTAGTCGGGTTGTTGGCCGTAGTCGGGTTGTTGGCCGTAGTCGTAGTCGCGGTTCGAGGTCTCGGAATACCCGGCGCCCTGGGGGGCTTGCGGGGCGTATCCCCCGCCGGGGACGCCTTCGGCGTACTGCGCCGGGTCACCTTGGCCGTAGTCCGGGCGGTTGTATCCCTGCCCGCCCTGCTGATAACCCTGGTCGTAGCCGCCCTCGCCGGAATAGGCCGGGCGTTGTTGCTGAGGACCCTGCTGGGGCGCGAAGCCGCCGCCCTCGTCGGGGCGGCCCGGGCCGCGACCGTACTCGCCGTAGCCGCGCCCATAGCCCTGTTGAACGCCGCCGGGAGGGCTGCCGCCGGGAGGGCCGTAGCCGCCCTGGCGAAACCCCTGGTGGTCATAGCTCGGGCCGCCGTAGCCGGGAGGACGCTGTTCGTAGGACTGCGGATAACCGCCCTGATCTTGGTAACCACGCTGTTCCTGATAGCCACGCGGGTCCGGGTAGCCGCCCTGTTCCGGGTACCCGCCGCGCTGAGGCTCTGGATAACCGCCCTGGTCCGGCGGGCGGGGCGGTGAGTACCCGACGGGCGGCGGGTAGCCGCCCTGGTCCGGCCGCTGCCCAGCTCGAGGGTCCGGCCCAGCGGGCCGTTCGGGGGCACCCTGCGAATCGTCTTGCGGACGGCCATAACGGTCGTCGTAGTACTCGTCGCCGGGCCGCCCCTGCCCCTGATCCCCGCGGTAGCTCGAATTGTCAGTCATTGCTACTACTCCTCGTTCTGCGCCGAACGCGTGACTCGATTGTGGCCGGAGCGGATCGTCGACCGTCGGTCGGGGCTTGGCATCGGGATTGACAGCACCGCGTGCGCGGAACTGGCCAGTGTGCAAGCTCGGTGTCTGCTCGAACCGGACAACCACCTGACCATACGTTTGCCACCCCTGTTCATCGATATAGTCGGCCAAGTACCGCTCGAAAGCGCTCGACGTGAGGCCCGGATCGGCCCCCACTTTCTCGAAGTCGTGCACACCGAGGGTAATGATGTACTCGTTGGGCACCAAAAAGCGATTCCCCGGGAACGGCCGGACGCCGCCGTCGGCCTCGCGGCGCAGCAGGGCTTCCACCTCTTGCGGAACGATCGATCCGCCGAATAATCGGGCGAACGTGTCACCGACTGTTGCCTCGAGCCTGCGCTCAATCCGCTGTACCAGGCCCCGGTGATTATTCATGCTTCAGCACTCACCCGCACGGATCCGGCCGCTCGGCCGGTGCACGGCAAACGACTCACCCGCATGTCGGGTCATCCCAGCATGGTATCGGCAAAGCACGACGATGTGGCACCTCGGAAACTCTGAGAAAATTGCATCCGCGCAGTTCAATGCGGTTGCAGGAGGCTGGCGTGCCCGCGGCGTGGCCCGGCTACGGGAAGCCAGTTGGGTCGCCGGCCATCAGAATGGTATGTTCCATCGGTTGATTTTCGGGGCGAGTGGCGGAATGGCAGACGCGCTGGCTTCAGGTGCCAGTGTCCTTCGGGACGTGGGGGTTCAAGTCCCCCTTCGCCCACCAGGGAGTGGTTCTACGAACTACGACGCGAAAGGTCACGAACCAGCAATGGGTCGTGACCTTTGTGTTTGGCGGGGTTCGGAGCAGCAGTCACCGTCTGGGCGCGGAAGGCGGGCCGGATTCTGCGCCCGTTCGGCACCGGCAACCAGACTGTCGGCGTCGGCCTGCTCGGTGACCGCCTCGTCGACGTCGGCCCACTGCACCTCAGCGACCGGTCGAGGACGACGAAGAAGCTCCTAAGGACTTGTGCAGCCGGAACTTTCGGTCGAAGCACCGCCAGGGCCAGAGGTCCGCAGGTGTCCTTCACGAAGGAGCGCGGTCACCGACTCCTCCCAGCGGCGCATTTGGGTGGGCGTGCTGAACGGTTGCGGAAGGTGACGGTCGAGGTGGGGACGAAGGACCAGGGCGCCCAGAACCAGGACCAGTGGGTGCAGCGGCGCCCAGAGCCGATCGAGGTCCGGCCGGGTTTGCCCGAGATCGTCGAGTTCCTTCCACCGATCGGCGCCGAGGGCGGCCAACGCGTCGAAAACCAAGGTTCCCAGGGCCCGCCCGCTGACCAGGGCATCGACGACGTAGTCCACGACGTCGGGTTGTTGAATGAGCAGAGCGGTCACCCTGCGTCCCATTTCGGCAACCGAATCAGCCGGCGGATCGGAGACGGGCTGCGCCATCACCCCACCGACCACTTCCAGGACGTGGGCGTCCACGGCGCTGATCAGGTCGGCTTTGGTGGCGAAATAATGCTGCACCAACCCCAGGGAAACCTCCGCCGCGGCCGCGATCGCGCGCAGCGTGGTGGCGGACGTGCCCTGCGCGGCGAAGAGCCTGAGCGCCGAGGCCCGGATCCGCACCATGCTCGGCGAGCCCGCCGGATCGCGATCGCCCTGCCCCGCTGGTGCTGATGTCATCTCCGCAACTGTACGAACCCCCGGCGGGCATACGCATCTCCACGGCTT
>NZ_JBYCLC010000205.1:0-2767 GCF_057473685.1 Mycobacterium sp. TH-M116
TGAGCGGATCGATGACGGCCGCCCAGAAGAAGCACGTCCGCGCCGAGGTCGCCTCCGGCCAGGCCGGGATCGTCATCGGCACCCACGCGCTGCTGCAGGACTCGGTGGAGTTCCACAAGCTGGGCATGGTGGTGGTCGACGAGCAGCACCGGTTCGGCGTCGAACAGCGAGACCAGTTGCGCGCCAAGGCCCCTCCCGGCATCACGCCGCACCTGCTGGTGATGACGGCCACGCCGATCCCGCGCACCGTCGCGCTCACCGTCTACGGCGACCTGGAAACCTCGACGCTGCGCGAACTTCCGCGCGGACGCCAGCCGATCACCACCAACGCGATCTTCGTCAAGGACAAGCCCGCGTGGCTCGAGCGCGCGTGGCAGCGCATCGGCGAGGAGGTCGCCGCGGGACGCCAGGCCTACGTGGTGGCGCCGCGCATCGACGAGAACGACGGCACCGAGGAGCAGGACGTCCGGCCGTCGGCGACCACCGAGGGGCTGTTCGCGCGGTTGCGGTCGCATGAGCTGGCCCACCTACGGCTGGGCTTGATGCACGGACGGCTGCCGGCGGACGAGAAGGACGCCGTGATGGCAGCCTTCCGCGCGCGTGAGATCGACGTCCTCGTGTGCACCACCGTCATCGAGGTCGGCGTGGACGTGCCCAACGCCACCGTGATGCTGGTGATGGACGCCGACCGGTTCGGGATCAGCCAGCTGCACCAGTTGCGGGGGCGCATCGGCCGCGGCGGGTACCCCGGTCTGTGCCTGCTGGCCAGCTGGGTGGCTCCGGGATCGCGGGCCGGCCAACGACTCACCGCTGTCGCGGGCACCTTGGACGGATTCGTCCTCGCCGACCTTGACCTCAAAGAACGCCGGGAAGGAGATGTGTTGGGCCGCAACCAGTCCGGTCGCGCGATCAACCTGCGCCTGCTGTCCCTGGCCGAGCACCGCGAGGTCATCGAGGCGGCGCGGGAGTTCTGCGCCCGGGCCTACGAGCAGAACCCCGCGGACGCCGGCCTGGAGTTGCTGGCGGCCACGTTCACCAACAGCGACCGCATCGAATACCTCGACAAGTCATGAACCGGGACAAGTCATGAGCCGGGACAAGTCATGAGCCGGGACAAGTCATGAACCGGGACAAGTCATGAACCGGAAATCGCTGTTGTGGTTGTCGGCGGCCGCGGCGCTCGCGCTGGTCGTCGCCTATCAGACGCTGGGCTCCAAGGCGGCCGAGCGCGCCGAGGTGGCCGCGCGCGCCGACGTGCCCACGGTGGCGCCCGGCACCGACGTGCTCGCCGGCATCGGGGTGCTGCCGCAGCGGCTGCACCGCTACGACTACCGCAGGGGGGCCTTCGGCGCCGCGTGGGACGACGACAACGACGCCCCGCTCGGCCATAACGGGTGCGACACCCGCGACGACATCCTCAACCGCGACCTTGTCGACAAGACGTATGTGTCGATCAAGCGCTGCCCGGACGCGGTGGCCACCGGAACGCTGCACGACCCGTACACCAACAACAGCATCGCCTTCCAGCGCGGCGCTCGCACCGGCGAATCGGTGCAGATCGACCACATTGTCCCGCTGGCCTACGCGTGGGACATGGGGGCCTACGGCTGGCCGCCCGGCGAGCGGTTGCGTTTCGCCAACGACCCGGCGAACCTGCTGGCCGTGGAGGGTCAGGCCAATCAGGACAAGGGGGATTCGCCCCCGGCGCGCTGGATGCCGCCCAACACGGCGTTCGACTGCCAGTACGCCATGCAGTTCATCGCCGTGCTGCGCGGCTACCGGCTGCCCGTCGACGAACCGTCCGCCGGCGTCCTGCGGCGGGCCGCGGCCACGTGCCCGGCGGGTTGACGCGGGCGACAGGTTGGGATCAGGAGCCCGTGCCGTCGAAGGTGTCCGGGTCCGGGCCCAACCGGGTCCCGTCGTCGAGACCGCTGATCGCGTCGACGTGCTCGGAGGCCAGCTCGAAGCCGAAGACGTCGAGATCGGCGGCGATGTGCTCGGCCCGGGTCGAGCGGAAAACCGCGGCGTTACCCAGTTGCAGGTTCCACCGCAGCAGCACCTGTGCCGGCGTCTTGCCGTATTCGCCGGCGATCGAGCTCACCGTCGGGTTGTCCATCAGCCTGCCCAGCGCCAGCGGCGTGTGGGACTGCGTCACCACGCTGTGCTGCGCGTGCACCGTGCGCAGCTCGGCCTGGTGCAGCAGCGGGTGCAGCTCGACCTGGTTGACGGCCGGCGTGACGAAGGTCAGGTCGATGACGGTCGACAGCTGGTCCCCGGTGAAGTTGGAGACGCCGATGGAGCGGGCGTGGCCCTCGCCGCGGCACTGGATCAGACCGCCGAAGGAATCCACGTAGGTGCCCAGCGACGCGGCCGGCCAGTGGATCAGGTAGAGGTCCACGTACTCCAGGCCCAGTCGCTCGAGGCTGGCGGTGCAGGCGTTCATGGACCTGGAGAAACCCTGATCGGCGGTGGCCAGTTTGGTGGTGACGAAGAGCTCCGCTCGCGGAATGCCGGAGGCCGCGATCGCACGCCCGACTCCGGCTTCGTTTCCGTGGGCAGCGGCGGTGTCGATCAGCCGGCAGCCGATCGCCAGCGCCGCCGACACCGCGCGTTCGGCCTCGTCGTCCGACAAATCCGCGACGCCGAGGCCGAGAACCGGCATCGTGTTTTCGTCATTGAGAGCAATCGAGGGTACGGCGGCGCCCGACTCGCCAGTCACGTTGTTCACCTACCTGTGAAATCGAAAGTTCGTGGATCCTGACCAAGC
>NZ_JBYCLC010000206.1:0-15078 GCF_057473685.1 Mycobacterium sp. TH-M116
CCGCAGCGGTGTGGCCGGCGCGGCGATGACGACGTCGACGACCTCGGTGCTCGTCGTCGGCCATCCGGGCCTCGACCTCGCGCCCCCACAGGGCCGGGCCGCTCACCGCGCGCCCTGGGTGGCATAGACGACGCGCAGCACGTGCCCCGCCTCGGGCCCCATCACCAGTTCGGCCAGCGCGCAACTGGTCGCGACGAACTCCGGACCGTGCGGCGGCTGCGCCCGGCACAGGTGGTGGGCCACCTCGTGGAGCACCACCAGCTCGCGCAGCGCCCAATTGGCGCTGTCGCGGTCCGGAACCGCGATGACGCCCGCGCCGTCGCGGCTTTCGTAGTGCGCCGCGATGGCGGACCGCCGCGAGCGCACCCTCAGCGGCGAGACGTCGGGCCACTGTCGCCGTACCGCCGGTAACGCAAGCACCTCGTCGACGTAGCGCTGCACAGAAGCCACCGAGCCGAATCGGGCCTCCGGCGGCAGCGTCAACTGCGTGCCGAAGAACTCCACCGCCGGTGACCCGTGCTCCGCGGCGCGGTCGAACAACGTGCGGACGAACCCTTCGGCCGCATACACTTTGGCGCGCTGGGAGTCCCGCGGGGCACCCGCCGGACTCACCGGCCCAGCGCGGTCCGCGCCCCCGGGAGCTCGGGGCTGTCGCCCAGCCGCGCACGCCGCCCCGCGTGGTCCCCGGCGCGCCGGGCCGCCGAGGAATATCCGGCCGACGCGCTGGTGGCCCGCCACGTCCCGCGCGCCTTCGATGCGCCGCGGTAGTGATCGCGCAGCTCGAGCTCCTTGTCCCGCAGCGCCACAGCAGTGCCCGGTGCGCGCTCGCGGTCCTCGGTGGCCTCCCGGCGGGCCTGTTCGCGGGCCTCGGCCAGGCGCCGGCCCACCCGCGCCCCGAAGGCGAGCTGGAAGTTGAGCCGGGCGGTGATGGTCGGGGTGGGCCGGTGCGCGCCCGAAGCCAGATAAGCGTCCGAGGCCCGCACCATCTGGACGACCAGGCCGGCGTAGAGCGCATGGGTGGCGTCGATGTCCTCGGCGAACCCGTAGGCGTAGAGAAAAGTCGAGTTCGACGCCACGTCGCAGCGCACGTCGTTGGCCGCCGCGATACCCACGAACAGCTGCACGTAGGTTCGCAGGCCTCGGGTGCCTGCCGTACCGATGGTGATGGTCCGCTGCGTAGGTGCCTGCGCCGGCGAGCGGCCGGCCGCGTGGGATCGCGCCACCGCCAGGTCGATGGACGCGGCCGTCGCCAGCCGTTGCGCGGCCCCCATGAACGCGTCGGCCTCGTGCGGGTTGTCGGTGCCTTCGGCCTGGCGCAGCAGGGCGGCGATGCGGGCCAGCATCTTGTCGTCGCTCATAGGCGCCAAACTACGGCAGGCCTACGACATCCCGCGCCCGGGCGCTCACAGGCGCTGCAGGATCCAGGAGACCACGTCGCCGAGGACCTCGTCGCGCTCCGGTTCGTTGAAGACCTCGTGGTAGAGCCCCGGATACACCGTCAACTCGACGTCGGCCGAGCCCGCGCATTCGACCAGGCGGCGGCTGCCGGCGACGGGCACCAGCCGGTCTTCGGAACCGTGCACCACCAGCAGCGGCGCGGTCAGCGCGGGTGCGCGCTGCGGCATCGTCTCGCCGACCCGCACCAGCGCCCGGCCGATCCCGGCCGGGACCTTGCCGTGGTAGACCAGCGGATCGTCCTGGTAGGCCGCCACCACGGCCGGGTCGCGCGAGATGGCGTCGACGTCGA
Source organism: Mycobacterium sp. TH-M116 (assembly GCF_057473685.1). Classification (NCBI taxonomy): domain Bacteria; kingdom Bacillati; phylum Actinomycetota; class Actinomycetes; order Mycobacteriales; family Mycobacteriaceae; genus Mycobacterium; species Mycobacterium sp. TH-M116. The sequence continues at coordinate 1,748 of NZ_JBYCLC010000206.1, forward strand.
GTTCCTGTACCGGCAGGCCGGGAACCAGGATGCCGAGCACCTTGGCGGCGAGCACCAGCAGCGGCGACAGCTGATCCTGGGCCGCGACCGCCGGACCCGACAGGACCATCAGGTCGTAGCTGTCCGGACGTTCGACCCCGTAGGCGAACACGATCCCACCGCCCATGCTGTGCCCGAGCACCACGCACGGCAGGCCCGGGTGTTCGCGGGTCGCGATGCGCACCAGCGTGTCGAAGTCGCCGGTGTACTCGCAGATGTCGCGCACCAGCACCCGCTTGCCGCCCGAACGCCCGTGGCCCCGGTGGTCGAGCGCATAGGTGAGAAGGCCGGCGTCGCCGAAGCGCCGCGCGACGTGGTCGTAGCGGCGGGCATGCTCGCCGAGGCCGTGCGACACCACGACCAGCGCCCGCGGCGGAGCGTCCGGCGTCCACACGTCGTAGACGATGCGCACGCCCCCGACGCCGTCGAAATCATGTTCGGAGCGAGTGGTGACCATTACGGGCAGCGTAATGGTTCAGGACGCGCCTCGCGGGCCGGCGAGCCGTTAGTCTCGTGCGGGTGGCGCCTCTCACGGAAAGGCTTCTTCGCCGGCTCGCCGTGACAACCTCGATCTGAAAACTTCACCCTGAAACCGGAGCACCGATGACCGATTCGCCCCACGCGACGCCCGTGCCCGGTGAGCCGCTGTTGCTGTTGGGGGCCTTCGGCCTCGGCGACGTCGGCTGTGTGGCAGAGGAGTTCTTCGTCTCCGGGACGGCGTGCGGCTACGTTCCGGCCGCTCCGCTGGGTCCGGATGGCCGGTGGCGCGTAACTGCTGGCGCGACAGCGGATTACACCACCCGGATGGTGGTGGTGACGCCGGCCGAGCGGGCCCGGTTCAACGGGACGGTGCTGGTCGAATGGCTCAATGTGAGCGGCGGCATCGACGCGCCTGCCGTGTGGATGATGGCGCACCGCGAAATCGTGCGCGCGGGATATGGCTACGTCGCGGTGTCGGCCCAGCGGGTGGGGGTCGAGGGCGGTGGCGGCCTGCTGGGTGCGGACCTGTCGCTGAAAAAACAGGATCCGCGGCGCTACGCGTCGCTGTGCCACCCCGGCGACGCCTTCTCGTACGACATCTTCTCCCACGTTGCCGGACTCCTCTCCGACAACGGCGCCGACGGCGTGTTGAGGGGGCTCGGCGCACGCCACGTGATCGCGGTGGGTGAGTCCCAGTCGGCCATGTTCCTGACAACCTATGTCAACGCCGTGGACCCGCTCGCCCGCGCCTACGACGGCTTTTTGGTGCACTCGCGGTTCGGGCCCGCCGCGCCACTGGACGGCGCCTCGATCTTCGAGGAATCCGCAGGGCCCGATGCCGTCCGGTTCCGCCGCGATCTGCGCGTCCCGCTCGTCGTGATCATCACCGAGACCGATCTTTTCGGCGGCGCGCGGCACGGCTACTACTTCGCGCGCCAGCCCGGCAACGAGCGGCTGCGGGTCTGGGAGATCCCCGGTGCCGCCCATGCCGACAACTACACGATCCAGGTGGCGCCCATCGACAGCGGCAGCGCGCCGCTCGACGACCTCGTGCGGGCTTACGCCCCCACCAGCACGCTGATGGGCCGACAACTGGGGCATGACATCAACTTCGCGCCGCAACACCATTACGTCGTTCAGGCGGCGCTCGACGCGTTGCACACGTGGGTGCGGACCGGCCGGCCGGCACCGCAAGCCCCACCCATCGAGGTCGACGACACCGGCTCTCCTGCCGCTGTTCTGGATTCCAACGGGCTCGCGCTCGGCGGCGTCAGGACCCCCTGGGTGGACGTGCCGACCGCGCGGACCTCCGGGGTCGGTGGCCAGGACAGCGTCATGTCGGCGCTCTTCGGCTCGGGGGAGCGGTTCGACTCCGCGACGCTGCGACGGCTGTACCCGGGCGGGGCCGGCCAGTACCTCGAGAGCTTCACCGCCGCGCTGGACAGCGCGATCGGCTCGGGGTTCGTCCTGGCCGCCGACCGCGAAGAGATCCTGCGGCTGGCCGCCGCGACGTATCCGGGTTAGAACAGGCGCAGCCGTCTCACCGGGCTGACACCGGCGGCGCTGGACGACACCCTGCGCGGTGCGCAGCAACCGCTCACCATCGCAGTGGCCTGACCTAGAGTGGGCACGACGGACGGGAGCCGACATGTCTCAACCGCAGCCGCGGCACGCGGCGCCGAACTCCACCCGGAACGTCACCGCGATTCGGACCCTGCGGTTCTGGGCAGCGCCGCTACTCATCACGCTGGCCCTGATGTCGGCGCTGTGCGCGCTGTACCTCGGCGGAATCCTGAACCCGAGGACCAACCTGCGGCACTTCCCCATCGCGGTGGTCAATGAGGACGCCGGCCCTGCGGGCGCGCGGATTGCCGACGGTCTGGTTGCGGGCCTGGACAGCCAGAAGTTCGATATTCGGGTGATGTCCAAGGAAGAGGCCATGCTGCTGCTGGACAGAGCCCAGCTCTACGGCGAGGTCGTGATACCGCCGACCTTCTCATCGAGCCTGCGCGAGTACGGTGCAAGTGCGATCACACCGACCCGGGCGAGCCGGCCGGTGATCACGATCGCGACGAACCCGCGGGCAGGCACGCTGGGAGCCAGTATCGCTCACCAGACCCTGGACATGGCGATGGCCATCGTGGAAGGTCAAGTGGGCCAGCGGCTTACCCAGGATGTCGCGGCCCAGGCCGAGGGAAACCCGCTGACCGGGGCGGCGGCGGTCGGGCTCGCCACCCCCATCGACATCAAAGCGACGGTGTACCGTCCGCTGCCGAACGGCACCGGAAACGGACTGTCGGCGTTCTACTACTCGCTATTGCTGCTCCTGGCGGGTTTCACGGGCAGCATCGTGGTCAGTGCACTGGTGGACACGCTACTCGGTTACGTGCCGGCCGAATTCGGCCCGGTGTATCGCTTCGCCGACCACGTCCACATCTCACGATTCCATACGCTGCTGCTGAAATGGGGCATCATGGTGATGCTGGCGCTGCTCGTCTCGGCGGCTTACCTGGCGATCGCCGACTGGCTCGGCATGCCCATCGACCTCGGCTGGCAGCTGTGGGCCTACGGGGCGTTCGCGATCGCCGCGGTGGGTGTCACATCGGCTTCTCTGCTCTCGGCGCTGGGCTCCGTCGGCCTCCTGGTGAGCCTGTTGATCTTCGTGTTCTTCGGGCTGCCGTCGGCAGGCGCCACGGTCCCACTGGAAGCGGTGCCACCGCTGTTTCGCTGGCTGGCCGAGTTCGAACCGATGCACCAGGTGTTCCTGGGCGCGCGTTCGCTGCTGTATCTCAACGGTGATCTGGATGCCGGCTTGTCCCAGGCATTGTGGATGACGTCCATCGGCCTTGTCATCGGTGTTCTGCTGGGCGGCGTCGTCACCTATTTCTACGACCGCAAGGGTTTCCACCGTATCCACGGAGCGACCGAGATGGCGATCGCCGTCGAACACCAGACCCAGCATCAGGCGCGCCAACGGGCGGGCGGGGGCAAACACGAGAACCCCTTGGGCACCGCGGCCGAAGACGCGGCCGAAGACGTGACCGAAAGCTCAAGCGGGCAAACGTAATTGGCACGCGACGCAACTGTCACCCGCACGTGACTTATGTTGACAGTGTGACGGGTGTGGACGATGCTGGCAGAGCTGACGTTCACCTCAGAGCCGAAAGGGCTACCGTGCCGACACTGACGGGCGTCCTGCGCCGACTGGCGGTCTTGGGCACCGCCGCGGTCGCTTACGCCCTGGCCGCTGCCACCACGGGCCAACCCGTGGCGAACGCTGCAGACGGGCGCGATCAGCTGGCCAACGCGATCAACGCCACCAAGGGCACCTACCTGGTCTACAACTTCGGCGGCGGCCACCCCGCGCCGATGCTCAACGCCGCCGGCAGGTGGTACGAGATGGGCAACGGCGGACACCTGATGATCATCAAGAACGCGTCCGCGCGGCTTGCACCGCATCTGCTGGTCGACACCCACCGGGGTGTGCAGGCGCGCTGTGAACACAAACCGGGTGCCCGCACGCACGAGGGGTTGTGGCAGGCGTCCGAGTTGTATACGCCGCTGAACGCCTGGCAGCGCATGGGGCAGCCGACGATCGCGGTCAACGCGAACTTCTTCGACGTGCGGCCGCAGTTGTCGGGGTCGTGGCGACACACCGGCTGCAGCTCGCCGCTGGGCGCCTTCGTGGACAACACGCACGGGCAGGGGCGGGCCAACCAGTCCGTCACCGGCACCGCCGTGTACCCGGGTAAACAGGGCCTGTCGGGCGGGGGGGAGGCGTGGAGCGCGCTGACGACGATGATCATGCCCACCGGCGGCGCGCCGTATGTCGTGTGGCCCAAATCCAAACAGGACTATGACGCCGCAACCCCGGTGGTCGCCGACCTGCTCGACAAGAACGCGAGGTTCGTCGCGGTGTCGGGGATCGGCTTGCTGGCCCCCGGCAACACCGGGCAGCTGAACGACGGCGGTCCCAGCGCGGCGCGCACGGCGCTGGCCTACGCGCGCCAGAAGGACGAGATGTACGTCTTCGAGGGGGGTAGCTACACCCCCGACAACATGCAGGACCTGTTCCGCGGCCTGGGCAGCGAGTCGGCGGTGCTGCTCGACGGCGGCGGCTCGTCGGCCATCGTGCTGCGACGTGACACCGGGGGCATGTGGGCCGGGGCGGGTTCGCCGCGCGGCTCCTGCGACACCCGGCAGGTGCTGTGCGACTCGCACGAGCGGGCACTGCCCAGCTGGCTGGCGTTCAACTGATGCGCGGCCACCCCGTCAGACGTGCGGCGTCAGGTCCAGTGAGGTGATGGTCGTCATCCTGGTCACCAGCCAGCGCCCGTCGGAGCGTTTCATGAACAACCGATAGGACAGGTACTTCAGCGCGGGGACGTTCTTGGTCAGCGGACTGGTCGACGACGTGTTCGTGTAGACGATGACGACGGCGTTGGGCCCATCCAGCGATTCGACCGCAGCGCCGGTGACCTCGGTGCTGTTGGTGACCTTGGCCTGCTTGTTGGGGGCCACGATCGAGTCGACGAATTTGCGGTACTGGGCTTCGAAGTCGCCACTGAGATAACCCGCCGCGCGATCGGCGAGGGTGTTCATGTTCTCCGGCGTGTAGGTCCACAGCGTGGTGATCGCATTGGCCGCGGTCCGCGCCACGTGGAGCTTCGTCTCGGCGGTGGCGCGGTCGACCAGGTAGGGCTGCACCGCCGCGCCGGCGAACGCCGCAGATCCCACGAACAACGACGCCGCGACGGCGAAGGAGACGGCGAGGCGCGTTCCGGCCGGCCGCCTGGTCCGGGCGGAGCCGTGTTCGGGGGCCGTCGCGGTGTCGTCGGCGTTCTCGTCCGGGACGGCGGGCTCGGTCACGTCCGGTGGCGCCGCATCGGCGGTGACGTCGCCGCCCGCAGCGCCCGCAGCGGCGGTCAGATCACCTGTGCCAGGTTGCTGATCTTCCACTGATTTCCTTCCTGCTTCGCGGTGGCCATCCAACGGTTGGTGTTCTCGACCACTTGCTTCTCGTCCGCGGACTTGGATGTCACCGCGGTCGCCACCATCACGCTGGCGCTGCCGTCGTCGTTCCAGCGTTCCACGCCGGCGTCCAGCACGGTGCCCGTGGCCGGTTCGGCGCGGGCCAACTGCAGCAGGATGCTGTTCGCGTTCGCCCGGAACTGCTTGGCGAAGTCCCCGGTCGCCTCGGCCAGTATCCGTGTCACGTAGTCGTTGGCGTGAAAAGGATCGATGGAGGTGAACTGCGTCATGAAGCCGGTCACGTAGCCGAGCGCCGCACGGTCTCTGGACGCGATGCGCTCGTGGTGTTCGTGAGAGGCCAGCATCAGGCTGCACACCGCGATCGCCGCGGCCATCACCAACGCGGCGGCCGCGGCGATCAGCGGTAAGCCTCGCGGCCTTGGGCCCGGCACCGACCGCGTGACCAGCAGCGGCGCCTCGCCGGACTGAAACCTCCTTCGCGGACTCACTTTTCACCCCCGCCCGATTTGGGTTTGGTCAGCACGGTGAGGTCGTCGACGCGCCAGTCGGCCCCGCGTTTGGCGAAACTCACCCGCACGCTCGCGGTGATGTAGCGCTCGTTCGGGCTCGCGCCGCGGCGACCCTGCAGGAACAGCAGCATCGTGGCCCGATCCGGGCTCGCCGACTGGATCGAGCTGTCGGTCACCCAGTATTCGTTGATGACGGGGTGGCCCTTCGCCACGACCTCCTGCTGCGTGGCCAGCGTGCCCCGGTAGCTGTCGGTCGCCAGCGATCGGGCGCGCGCGAAGTCGGCGTCGAGCGATTTCGGGTCGTAGGTCAGCATCTGCGTTACGATCTTGGGCCCCTGTATCGCGAGTTGCGCGACGGTCTGATCGGTCGCTCGTTCGCGGGAATAGACCAGCGCATAGCCGGCCGCCGAGCCCGCGACGCAGACCGCCGCCGCGGTGAGCAACGCCCCCGCGGTCCACCGCCGCATCGTGCGACGGTCCGTTTCGGCAGAGCGCACGTCGGTGCGCAACACCATGTCGGCGAACGTGCGGCGCCCGGAATCCCACAGCGGCCAGAGCCATCCCACCACCGAAGCCACGTCGAGCAGATGGGCCAGGTCCCGCAGCAACAACGCCCATGCGCCCGGTGCGCCGCCGTCGCGGCGCCGCACCGAAATCCCGCACACACCGCGGCCCGGGCTCGAGCCGGTGACGGCCGGCAGCACCCACCGGTTCACCAGCACCCACAGGATCGCCAGCCCACCGACGGACACCCACAGCCACCACCACACCGGATGTTGCCGGACCGTCAATGCCACCAGTGCCGACGTCGTCGTCACCGCAGCGCCCGGGACGACGTCCAGCGCGAGCGCACAGGCGCGGATGTGCCACCGCGCCAGCGCGCCCGGCGGTGAGACTTCCGTGGTGGGAGTTTCCTCGACCACCACCGTCACTTGGTCACCTGGTCGAGTTTGGAGATCTTGTACTGCCCGTCGGACAGGGCCATCTCGGCCCGCAACCGGTAGCCGGTCTCGTTCTGCGTCTCGTCGGTGGCGAACTTGACGCGCAACGCGACCAGCACATCGACCGAGCCGTCGTCGTTGTTGCGCTCGACCGCCGCCCGCACGTCGGACACCTGCACGTGGACGTTCGCGGCCTGATAGGCCTGCACCAGCATGCTCGTGTACAAGACGGCCTGCGCACGAAAGGCGCCGGTGCCGCAGTCGATGATCTTCTGCTCGCTCGCCGCCATCGCGTTCGGGTCCGGCGCCTGGGTCGCCGACACACACTCGACCGCCGCCTGCAGCGCCGCGGCGTCGTTGCGGGCAACGGCCAGGGCTTCCCGGTGAAAATGCTGCGCGAGGTAACCGCCGGCACCGACGGCGCCGGCGCCCAGTAGCAGCACCGCGACGATGCCTACCGCCCAGCCACGCCCCAGCCGCGACGGTCCGCGCCGAACCCCTGCATCGAAGGCCTCCGCCGCATCCTCGGACATCGCGCCCGGGTCCCCCTGATCGGTGTCAGAAGCTGCGGAAGCCTCGGGAACAGCGGACGCCTCGGATTCCGGGAGGCCCCCGGTCATCTCCTGGGTGCGCAACGAATCATCCGCGTCGGTGGGGTTCAGCCGGCTGGCGCCAGCATCTCCTTCCATCCGTCGTCTCCTGTTTTCGTCGAGTTTTCGACGGAATACCTGACTCCGTCGGGCCCCACCAGTTCGCCGCTCTGGGGACTGTAGACCGCGGTGGGAGGCCCGCCCGGAGTGTAGACGCACGGGTTGGGCTGCTGCCCGTTGCATTCCACCGAACCGGTCCCGGGCCGCGTCAACGGGTCACTGGTGGCCGGGGGCGTGCCCGAGACCTGGTCCGACGGCGCAGGGTTGCGGCCGTTGTTGACCGACGGCGCCGGGATCACCATGCCCGGTTTGACCGGCTGGTCGCACCGCGCCCCGGGCGCCGGGCAGGTCAGGATCTGGTTGGGCTCGCCGTACCAGGGGTTGGTGCCCGCCGGGACGTACGGCTTGGGGTCGCGGCATTCTCGCGGTGTGGCGGCGCGCTTGCCGGGCACGTCCACACAGGGAATGTTGCGCGACCCGCGCACACTGTTGGCCGGCGTGTCCATGGGGATCTTGCAGTAGGTGCCCGACGGCAGGGGTACCAGGCTGGTGTCCGCCGGTGCACGCCACTGCGAGGCGGGGATGAACCCGGTCAGGCACGGCGGCGGCTGGTTGATCGACAGCGCGAGGTCCAGGTCGGCCATGTTCGGGTTCGGCGCGGCGACCGTCTGGGCGGCCGAGGCGCCCTGCGGCAGCAACACCAGCACCTGCTCCACGCCGGCGTGGTAGCGCTTGAGCAGGTCGAACACGACCTCCAGGTTGGCCAGCGTCTGGGGCAGCGAGTCCCGGACGTCGCCGAAGATCTCGTTGACCTGATCGGCGGTCGGCGCCGCCTGGCGCAACACACTCTTGACGGTCTGATCCTGCTGGGCTGTCTGCGCGGCCAATCTGTTCAGATTATGCGCCCAGCGCTGGATCGCGTCCCCGGACTTGACCTGGCTGTCGAGCAACGGCCCTGAGTTCTGGATGATGTCGTTGACGTCGCCGACGTTGGTGTTGAAGTCCCCGACGATCGCCTGGGTGGCGTCGACCAGCCGCTGCAACGCCGGGCCCAAACCACCGACGGACTGCGCTGTCTCGTCGAGTAGCTGGCTGATCTTGCCCTGGGGCAGCGCGGCCAGGCCCTTGTAGGCGGTGTCGAGCGCCGGCCCGATCGCCGCGGGCACCGTGCCCTTGGTGATCGTCTGCCCGGGCGAGAGGAACTTGCCGGGTCGACCTGCCGACACCAGGTCCAGGTACTGCTCGCCGACCGCCGACACCGAGTGCACGTTGGCCGTGACGTCGGCCGGGATCTTGTAGCGACTGTCGATGCTCATCGTCGCGTGGGCGCCCCGCTCGGTGGGTGCGACATCGGTGACCGTCCCGATCGTGACCCCGCGATAGGTGACGTTGGCGGTGGGATACAACCCCCCCGAGGCGGGCAGGTCCGCTTGGAGGGTGTAACGGCCGATACCGACCAGGCTCGGGATCTGCAGGTAGTAGACGCCCAGGACCAGCATCGAGATCACCGTCAAGATCCCGAACGCGACGAGCTGGCGTTTGACGAAGGAGGTCAGCAATTCCGGTCTCCCCTCTCCACCAGCGGACCACCGGGCGCGTCGTTGGGGTTCGGGGTGTAGCGGACGTCGGGGATCATCGTCTCCGGGTCGCGTCCGAACGATTGCTCGAGCGCGCGCAGTGCGCCCGACAGGCCGGTGCCGGTGAGGAAGGCGTTGTCGATGGCGCTGTAGGTCAGGTCCAGCGTCAGCGAGATGTTGAGGTAGTCACCGCGGAAGATCTTCGGCACGGTGTCGATGTCGAACGGCTGGGTGAAGATCAATTTCAGTGCGCCGATCAAAAACGGCGAGCCCCGTCCCAGCTCCTTGAGCGGGCACTGCAGCGCCTGCAGGTCGGTGTGCAGCGGCCCGCGCGCCTCCGACAGGTACTGGTCGGCGGATTGGCTGAGCCGGCCTATCGCATCGGTGGCGTTGATGAGCAGGTCCTTGGTGGCGGCGAAATGCTCGAGCAGCGGCGAGACGTCGGTCAGCACCCGGTCGAGGACGTCGGCTCGTCCGCCCACGTAGGTCAGCAAACGGTTGGTCGAGTCGATCGCGCGGGTGATGTCGTGGCGCTGTTCGTCGAGCTGGGTGACGAAGGTGTCCAGCTTGCCCAGGAACGAACGAATCTCGTCGCCGCGCCCGTTGAGGATGTTGTACACCTCGTTCTGCAGCACCTCCAGGTTCGGGATGCCGCCACCCCGCAGGATCAGCGCGAGGCTGGCCAGGGTCTGTTCGGTGGTGGGAAACGCCGACGAGTGCTTGAGCGGGATGGTGTCGCCGTCGGTGAGCAGCTGCGTCGACGGATGCGGCGGTGCCGCCAGCTCCACGTGCTGGGAGCCCAGCAGGGACGTCTGGCCGATCTTGGCGGTGGTGTTCCTGGGCAGTCTGACGTTCTTGTCGATGCCCAGCGTCAGGGTGGCCACCCAGTTCTTCAGCTGGATCGCGCGGATGGAACCCACGTAGACGTCGGCGACCATCACCTTGCTGTTGCCGTTGATCGCCAACGTGTTGGGCACCTGCACGTAGACGGTGTAGGAGTTCGCCCCGGTGCCCGGCCCGCCCGGGATCTCCACATTGGAAATCCCTCTCCAGCCACACGAACTGACCAGCACCGCGACCACGCCGAGCGCCAGTCCCTGCCCGCAGCGGCGGCGGATCGCGCGCAACGCGCTCATCGTTACCCGCTCGGTCCGATTATTCGGTCCACTCTTCGCGCGCAACGCGCTCATCGTTACCCTCATTGGCCCAGCCCTGCGGCTATGGGCGCCGGTGTCGGTGCGACGGGACCGGGTATGACGCCCGGGCCCGGCGGCGGCGGCGGGATGGGAACCTGTGGCGGGATCTGGCCGATGACCGGAGCTATCGGGTTCTCGTCGTAGGCGTTCGGCGGCCCCGGCGGGGTTTGCAGGTTCGACTGGACCGGCTCGATGTCGGGGCCGCCCATGAGTTCGGCCAGCGACTCCGGAGTCATCAAACCAGCGGTGACCGGACCCACCTGTTGCCCTTGCATCCCCGGAGCCACGATCCAGCCCGGCTGGGTGTTGCGGTGCGACGTGGGAGTATCGGGCACCCAGATACCCGGCACGGTGGTGTCCTTGTATCCGTTGGGCGGCTGCAGGCGCGGCTCGGAGTAGGCGACCTCCTTGGGCAGCACCTCGGCGGTGCTGAACAGATTCACCCCGAACGGCGGGTAGTTGAACTTGATCGCGTCCAGGATCGGCGCGAGGTATTGCGCACAGAGTTCGGCGGAATCCTGATACCCCAGCCGGCTGCCCGCCTGGATCGCGCTGCAGATGAACTGCATCGGGTTGGCGAAGTTGGTGATCGCGGTGACGGCCACCACCGATCCGTGCGACGGGTGGTACACCTGGTTGACGTTCGACAGCGCGGTCGGACCGACGTGCAGGAAAGTCTCCAGCCCGTTGAGGGAATCCGGTTGCAGCAGAGTGTTTGTCGTGGTCTGCAGGTTGGCGATGTCCTGGACGAACACCTGCCGGTTCTTGTCCAGGAACGGGCGCACCGTGGACAACAAGCCGTCGAACTGCTGCACGGCGTTGGCCAGGGCCCCGTCGGAACTCGCGAGCCGGGTGGTGAAATCGGCCAGGTTCTGGTTCAGCGCAACGAACTGCTGGTCGTCGGCGTGCAGCGCGTTGACGAACAGCGCCAGGCTGTGCACCACCGCAAAGAAGTCGCCGCGACCCTCGTTGAGCGCGGTCAACGCCTGCGAAAGGCTGTTGAGCGTCGTGTTGAACTGTTTGCCCTTGCCGGCCAGCCCGTCGGCGTAGGCCGTGATCACCTCGCCGAACGGCCCCGTCGGCTGCTCCTTGGTGGGGCCCAGTTTGGACACGATGTTGGTGATGCTGTTGCGCAACTGGTCCCACTCCACCGGTACCTGGGTGCGGTTCTCCGGGATCACGGCGTTGTCGGCCAGCACCGGGCCGCCCTTGTACGGCGGCTCCAATTGCAGGGAGCGTGACGCCACCAAAGTGGGGTTGAGGATCACCGCGGAGGCGTTGGCGGGAACCTTGTACTTGTTCTCGTAGTGGAAGGTCACCTTCATCTTGTCGCCGGCCGGTTCGATCTTGTCGATCTGCCCGACCCGCAGGCCCATGATCTGGACCTTGTCACCCGGGTACAGCGCGTTGGCCGCCGGGAAATAGGCCACCACCGTGTTGGTGGTCAGCTTCTCGTACAGCCGGATGGCGACGTAGCCTCCGACCAGGGCCAGCGCCACCACCAACGACCCGATGATCACCGACGCCCGCGACAAGGTGGGCAGTCGCAGGTTGCGGATGTCAAAGATGGTGCTCAATTCTGGCTACCTCCCCCGGCTGCGCCGCTGCCGCCGGTCCCGCCCGGGTTGATGAACGGCGCCGGTAGCTGCTCACCGGGCCCGGCCGGTGCCGCGGGCCCCGGCGGCAATCCCGGTGCGAACGCCGAAGGAGGCGGCGTCGGTCCGGCCGGCGCGAGTTGCTCGGTGCGCGCGCCCGGCGGTGCCTGCGTCGGTAGCGGCACCGGGGTGCCCGGTACGTCCGGCGGTGGGTCGCCCGGCCGCCCGGCGATCGGGATGCCCGGTGTGGGCGGCAGGCCTTCCGGGTTCGGCGGCGAGGTCTGCACGTCGACGGGCGCAAGGAAGCCCGGGCCACCGAACGGCCCGCTGATGGCGCCGAGGCAGGGCAGCGGGTTGTCGGGCCGGGGCAGCGCGTCGGCGGCAGGCGCGTACGAGCACGGCGACCCGGGCGGTACGGCCGGTCCGGGGTGCTCCGGCGTCCCCTCCAGGACCGGGGGCGCCGGTGGCGGCGCGCCGTTGGGGAATCGGGTGCCGTTCGGGTCGGGGAATCGGTAGGCCGGCAATCCCGCGCTGCGCCAGAAGTTCTCCGGGTCGATGCCGCGCTTCTTGAATGCCGCGTCGACCCAGGGCTGGACGATTTGATACAGGGCCAGGTTGTGCAGGACCACCTTGAAAAATGGTCCCGACGCGACGGCCTCGTTCAACGACGGAAGGAACTTGCCGACCTCGGTGAGCCCTTCGGCGATGTCGTCTTTGCGCTGCACCAGGATGTCGCTGAGTTGATGTAATTGTTCGAACAGGTGGTTGAGGTTCGGGTTGTCGTCGATGAATCCTTTGATCTGCTGCGAGAACGCGGCGATGTTGCCCAACAGGGCGTCGATGGCCTGGCCGCGTTCGTTGAAGGCCGCCAGCAGGGCCTTGGCGTTGACCAACGCCCGATCGACCTGTTCGCTGCGGTCCCCCAGCACGGCGGCCACCTGATTGGACTGGGCCAGTAGATGTTTGATCTGCTCGTCGCGCTTTCCGAGGGTGTCGGAGAACTTGGCCACCCCGTCCAGCGCGGCACTCAGGTGGGGGTAGGTCTGGTCGATGGTGTGCGACAGCACGTGCAGCGACTGCTTGACCGCGTCGATGTCCCAGCCGGAGGCGGCCTTGGTGACATCGAAAAATGCGTCGTAGATCTGGTACGGGGTGGTGCTCTGGCCGATCGGCAGGGTGGCCCCGGGCCGCAGGCGCGCCGAACCTCGCGTCTCGATCTCCAGCACCTTCTTGCCCAGGATCGTGTCGGTCTTGACAGCCAGCCGGCTCTCGGTGCCGATCGTGTGGGTCCCGATCGAGAACTTCATGAGCACGTGGTCGCCGTCGATCTCGAGGCCCTCCACCCGGCCGAC
>NZ_JBYCLC010000207.1:0-8078 GCF_057473685.1 Mycobacterium sp. TH-M116
CCGCCGGCCACGGCGGTGGCGACGAACGCGAACAGGTCGTTGAGGATGTGCTGGAACGCCCCCTCGACGTTGAGGCTGGTGCGGTTGGCGCGACCGATCATCAACGTTGCCGCCACGTTCACCGCGATGCCGACCAACGCGGTGATCAACACCAAGCTGCCGGTGACCTGGGGCGGGTCGATGAGCCGGCGGATCGCCTCGTCGGCCAACCATACCGCCAACAGCACCAGCGTCAGACCGTTCACCTGTGCGGACACGATCTCCGCACGCTTCCACCCGTAGGTCATGAACCCGGACGCAGGGCGCGCCGCCAACCGAATCGTGTACAGCGCCAACGCGATCGAACCGGCGTCGGTGAGCATGTGCGCGGCATCGGAGATCAACGCCAGCGAGCTCGCGATCACGCCGACGGCGACCTCGCCGATCATGTAGGCAACGATCACCAGCAGCGCGCCGATCAGCCACCGCCGATCACTGTCGGCCGAGGGATGCCCGTGCGCGTGTGAATGACCCGTGCTCACCGGCCCGCTCCCACCGCAGTCACACGAAGTAACTTATGCATGTGCCCTCATGTGTGCAAACCCAATTCGGAGGCCTGGTGTGTCGCCGCGTCGGTCGTTCGCGCGGTTGGTGACCAAAGTCTCCTGACTCGGTCCGTACCCCCGCCTAACGTCGACCTCATGGCAGTTCAACCGGTCGGAATTGTGGTGGGTGTCGACGGTTCGCCGTCTTCGGTCCAAGCCGTCAGGTGGGCGGCGCGGAATGCCGCGATGCGCCACGTCGCTCTCCGGTTGGTTCACGTCGTCGCGCCGGTGGTTACTCCCGTGGAACCGTGGGTGGAACCGCCTTCGCCAACGAGCTCGTCCAAGTACCAGGAAGATTGGTCGCGTCAATTCGTCGAGGAGTCCCGCAGGGTCGCCGTCGACGCGACTTCACCCGATCGTGCATCGCACATCACCTGCGAGGTGCTGTTCGCTCCCGTAGTTCCTGCCCTGGTAGACCTCTCCGGGCAAGCCGACATGGTGGTGGTGGGTTGCCGCGGCCAGGGGGCGGTGAGCCGCTCGTTGCTGGGATCGGTCAGCTCCGGCCTCGTCCAGCACGCCCACTGCCCGGTCTGCGTGGTCCACGACGAGGATCCGCCCGCATTCCGTTCGTCCGAGGCGCCGGTCGTGGTCGGCATCGATGGGTCGCCGACGTCGGAGTTGGCCACCGGGATCGCCTTTGACGAGGCGTCGCGCCGCGGCGTGGAACTGGTTGCCCTGCATGCCTGGAGCGACATGGGTCCGCTGGATTTCGCGAGTATGAATTGGGCGCCGATCGAGTGGCGCAACATCGAAGTCCGTGAGGAAGAAGCCTTGGCTGAACGTCTTTGTGGTTGGCAAGAGCGTTATCCGGATGTCACCGTGCGGAAGGTCGTCGTGTGCGACCTACCGGCGCCCCGACTGCTCGAGCAGGCGAACGCCGCCCAGCTCTTGGTGGTCGGCAGCCACGGTCGTGGCGGTTTCCCGGGCATGCTGCTCGGTTCGGTGAGCCGGGCGGTGGTCAATTCCGCTCAGATTCCTGTGATCGTTGCCCGGTTGCCTCATCGAGAGACGGCGGGTTCGAGCGCATGACGCAACGGGTGGCGCGCGATTCGACGCGCTCCGGAAATACGGGCACGACCGAAAGCCGATGAACTGACCACGACCCCACAGGTCCGCGCGTATGACGCCTGGTTCGACAAGCCCTGGGGCTCTCACGCGTGGGCGATCGAGCTGGCAGCGGTCGCTGCGGCAATGTCAGGGCACTCCGAGGGACTCGTGGTCGACGTAGGCTGCGGCACGGGACGACTCGCGGAGTTCCTGGCGTGTCGCGGACACAGGGTCCTGGGCATCGACATCTCGGCCGGGATGCTCGCAGTAGCAGCCACCCGCGCGCCTGGCCGCCTTGTGCGCGCCGATATGCTGCGCCTTCCGCTGCCGAACGCCGTCGCCGATGTGGCGATCGCGCTCGCGACCCTGGAATTCACCGATGCCGCAGCGGCCATGGCGGAGCTGGCGCGCATCACCCGGCCCGGCGGTCGTATCGTCGTCCTTGCGCTGAACCCGCGTAGCCTGTGGGGACTACTCGACCGGCCCGGCCGTCGTAGCCCCTACTCGACGGCCACCTTCCTGAGCCGGAGGCGCCTGCGACGCCTCGGCCGTCGCTATGGCAGCATTCGCCTGCGGGGCAAGCTGTTCACGGCGTCGCGCCCCGGTTTGCTGCATCACCTGGAGCCCTTCGCCGCCATGCTGGGGCGTGATGTCCCCTGGCTGGGCGCCGTGCAGGTGCTCGTCATCGACAAGCCGATGAGAAGCGGGCCCGGCATCAGCGAGCGAAGGGTACCGTGACGAGGAACGCCGCGGTGCTCGCCACAACGACGAGCGGCCCCGCGGGTAAATCGGTCAACCGGCACAGGACGATGCCGGCCACCGCCGACACGACGCCGATCGCCGTGGCGCCGAGTGTGTACTGAGTGAGGTTCTTTCCTAAGTTTCGTGCGGCGGAGGCTGGAATCGCCACCAACGCGGCCGTCAACAGCCCGCCCACCATTTTCACCCCGAGCGACACGACGATTGCGATCAAGAGCAGGTAGAGCAGGTTATAGCGCTTGACGTTGACGCCCTCGGCGGCGGCCAGCTCCTCGGAGACGTTGACCAGCACCAGCTTCGGGAAGGCCCGAAACACGGCGAACATCACAGCGCCCGACGAGACCACGACCAGTGCTGTATCACCCATGCCGACCTTGGCGATGTCGCCCACCAGCGCGGTCTCGGCCTGGTTGATCGGCAGGAACAAAAACGCGGCCGCCACGCCGGATGCGAACACGACGGCCGTCAGCGCCTCCATCGGCAGCTTCGTTCTCAGCCCGAGCAACCAGATCACGACGACGCCGAGAATGACGAAAGGGAAGGCCCCGAGGGAGACGTCGAAGCCCCACAGCAGCGCGAGTGCGATTCCCGGCAGTGTCAGATGACCGAGCGGCCCGGCCACAAGCGCCATGTTACGGCTCAACATCAGCGACCCGAGATAACCGGCGGAGCCGGCGATGAACGTCCCGCAGATCAGGCTGAGAACGAAGGTCTGCATGTCCCTACTCGTGCTTGTGCTCGTAGAACTTCACCTCGGCGCCGTATAGCCGCCGCAGGTTCTCCGCGGTGAGCACCGATGACGGCGCGCCTTGGCAGATCGGTTGCTTGTTTAGACACAGCACCGTCGAGGAAAGCCGGTGCACTACCGTGAGATCGTGGGTCACGATGATCATCGTGAGGTTCCGTTCCCGATGGAGCCGCGCCAGCAGTGCGTACACGGTCTCTTCGCCGCGGACGTCGACCCCGGTTGTCGGCTCGTCGAACAACAGCACGTGGGGATCGCCGGCGAGCGCCCATGCGATGAGCACCCGCTGAAACTGCCCCGAGGACAGGTCGCCGATCCGGCGGGTGGCCAACTCCGCGGGCAGCCCGACGGTGGCGAGCGTTGCGGCGACCTCGGTTTTGACGCTCCGCTTGAGTGCGAAGAAGTCGGTGACCGACAGCGGGACGTGCTTGATATAGGGCAGCCGTTGCGGGACATACCCGATACGGGTGCCCTTTTTCCACCTGACCGAGCCGTCATGGGGCACTGTGCCCAGTAGCGCACGCAGCAAGACTGTCTTTCCTGCGCCGTTGGGGCCCAAGATGGTCAGGACTTCTCCTGCTCGCACACCGAAGGACACCTCCGCGAGCACCGTTTGGCCCTCAAGGTTCACTGCCAGGGCGGCGACCTGCAGTACCGACTCATCATCGGGCGGCACTGTCACCAACCGGCTCTCGTTGGGTAACCATGACACACCGTATACGGCCGCAGATCGCCACGTGCGGTATGCCGCTCGACTTTCGCGGTTTGATCGGTGGGGGTGTATTTTCCTGAGATTTTGTGAATTCTGACTCGGAGGGGAGTGTACGACGATGATTACATTGGCGCCGAACTCGGTTTTTCGTGGTTTCGGTCGCGGGGTGGATATGCCGACGGTGCGTGTCGTGCGGTGGCACGGGGTTCCTCGGTCCCAGTGGGTTGCGTCGGCGGATTCGTTTCTTCCCCTGCGTGATTAATTGAGGAGAAAAAGAACAGGAAGGTTCATCGATGATCGGAACTTTGGATTACGGGGCACTACCTCCAGAAGTCAACTCTGCGCGCATTTATGCTGGCCCTAGGTCGGGACCGATGTTGGCCGCCGCATCGGCGTGGGATGGGCTGGCCAGCGAGCTGCATTCGACAGCGAGTGCTTATGAATCCACAATCTCCGACCTGACCAGCGAAGAATGGCTCGGCCCCGCATCGAGGTCCCTAGCCGTCGCGGTCACCCCCTATATCGAGTGGATGTCCATCGCGGCCGCGCAAGCGGAGCGGATTGCCGAACAGGCCACATCCGCCGCAGCTGCCTACGAGACCGCCTTTACCGAGCACGTGCCGCCCACCGCGATCGCCGCCAATCGCACCCAACTGGCGTCGCTGGTCGCGACGAACGTTTTGGGGCAGAACACCCCGATGATCGCCACTCACGAGGCCCAGTACGGAGAAATGTGGGCCCAGGACAGCTCGGCGATGTATCAGTATGCCGGCGCGTCGGCAACGGCGTCGAAACCGAGACCGTTCTCCCAGCCCCCCAAGACCACCGACCCGGCCGGTCAAGCCGGTCAAGCCGCCGCGACCACCCGTGCTTCGGGCAACGCCATTGGCGGCGTGGCCAACAAAATGTCCGGGCTGCAATCGGCACTGCACCAACTCTCGTCGCCCCTGGGGGCCTCGTCGTCGAAGGCGACTGGATCATCGAGCCTCGTCGCGCCCGATTCCGACACGACAACGTCGGGGCTTCCCGGGCTGCTGAATACGCTGGACGGGGCGACACACAGCTCCCTGGGCACCGCCTTGATGACCACCGGAGACACCGGGTTTCCGGCCGCGTCCATGAGTGGATTCGTGTCGGCCGGTGACGTGGCGCTCATTGGTCCGATCGGAGCCAGTGCTGTCCACCGCATCGGACTCGCCTCCTCGATTCAGGGCGGTGCTGTCCCGGGGGCACCGACCGTGGTGTCGGCGGTCACCCCGCTGGAGGGAACTGGGGGCACGGTGTCGGCAGGGATGGGCCGGGCCAATTTGGTGGGGGCCTTGTCGGCGCCACAGAGCTGGTCCGCAGTCGCCCCAGCGAATGCGACCACTCCGGCGACCACCGCAATTCCCGGCGCCGCTCCGGGTGCTGGACCGGAGGCTGCAGCGAGTATGCCCGGTATGCCGGGCGTGCCGGGGACGCCGACGCCCGGCGCGGGGGAACGCGGCTCGGTACTCAACTACGGCATGCCCCGATACGGGGTCCGCCCCACCGTGATGCCGAAAAACATTGTCGGGTAGCGCAACTGCTGGCCCTTAAGCGCTTCGGGCAACTGGCCGTGTCGGCGCACTCGTGGGCGTGAACGGAGGCGGCGGCGACGTCAGTATCGCTGCAACGCTTGGGGGTTGGCGATGCGGATGGGCGCACCGTCCAGCCACGCGACGACAGCCTCGACGGTGTCGGCGTAGAACGCGCCCAGCATCTCGCGGGTGGCGTAACCGAGGTGCGGAGACAGCGTCACATTCGGCAGCCGCCGCAGCGGATGATCCGCGGGCAGCGGTTCGGTGTCGTAGACGTCGAGACCCGCCCCGGCGATGCGCCCGGATTCGAGCGCAGCGAGCAGCGCCGTCTCGTCGACGATCGGACCCCTCGACGTGTTGAGCAGGTAGGCGTGCGGCTTCATCGCGCCCAATTCGGGGCCACCGACCACACCGCGGGTGCGCTCGGACAGAACCAGATGGACAGAGACGACATCGGCGTCTTCGAACAGCGTCGCCTTGTCGACGCGGCGGGCGCCGACGACGGCCGCGGACTCCTCGGTGAGATTGTGACTCCACGCGATGACGTCCATGCCGAAGGCTTTCGCGTACCCGGCCATGCGTCTGCCGGTCCTGCCAAGGCCGAGCAGCCCAAGCGTCTTGCCCCACAACGCCATTCCCACGGTGGACTGCCAGCCGCCGCCGCGCATGTGCCGATGTTCTTCGGCAAGGTGGCGAACGGTCGCGATCATCAGGCCCCAGGCCAATTCCGGCGTGGCGTCCCGCACCGACCGGAAGCGCGGATCGGCGAAGTCCGAGTGGGCAATTGCGACACCGCACTCGGTGGCCGCGTCCATGTCCAGGTTCGGCAGGCTCGTGCCGACGATGGTGACCAGCCTAAGGTCGGGCAGTCGCTCGAAAAGACTGCGCGGGAAAGCCATCCGTTCACGCATGGTGCACGCCACGTCGAAAGGGCGCAGCGCCGCCGCGGCCTCCGCCTCGGAGAGGTGGTGGCCGAAGACGGTGACCTGGGCACGCGTCTGCACCGGCGACCAGTCGGCGACGTCGAGGGCGACACCCGCATAGTCGTCGAGTATCGCCACCCGGTGCATGCATGCTCTCCTTGCCGAGTTGAAAACTCTGGGCGCACAGCCTAGCCCACCACCTTGTGCGCCAGAGCAGACGCCTGCCGCATTCGACCGCCTGTCGCAGGGCACGTGCCCCGGCGCGGCCGAACCCCACGTGGCTAGCCGTCGGCTGGCACGACCAGTTCTTCCAGCAGACCCGCGGCATAGGCGACACTCTTGGCGGCTTCGGTCATCTGCGTGCGAAGCTCCTGGCACCTCGCGACGCAGTCCGGCGTCAGAATGCGTCGCAGATCTTCGACGAGCGTTTCCGCCGTGGTGGCCGGGAGCTGCCTCTCACAACCGACGCCCAGCCGGACGACCGCATCCGCCCACATCGGCTGATCGAGCCAAAGCCAGAGGATCAACGTCGGAATCCCGGCCCGCATACCCGCGGCCGTGGTGCCGGCGCCCCCATGGTGAACGACCGCGCGGCACACCGGAAAGACGGCCGCGTGGTTCACCGCGGCGACGATCTTGACGCGGTCCGGATGGGGGACACCGGTGAAATCGTTGGGCCCGCTGCAGATCAACACCCGCTCGCCCAACTGCTCGGCGGCCGCACTGACCATGCCGACCATGTCGGCCGCGGAATCGATCGGCGTGCTGCCCAGGCCGAAGTAGATCGGCGGCGTTCCCTCGGCGATCCAGGACAGAACGTCCTCGTCGGCATCCGTCGTCAGCTCAAGGGTGAGCGAGCCGGCGAAGGGCCGCCGCGCAGCATCGGCTTCTCGCCATTCGTCGGCCAGCTTTGCCGCGCAGAGGTAGTCGTAGGTCTGGATCTCCAGCGAACCCGCCGCGGGGGTATCCGGCAGGCCCAGCATCTGGCGCTGGGCCACCTCAGCCTGCGTCTTGAGGTTCGAAATCAGCCCACCGGAAGGCTGCAGCTGCGCCGGGAAGAAATGCAGCGCGGCGAACGGAACCCGCTGATATTCGGCCACATTCGCGGCGAGCCCCTGCTCGTTCATGCCTGCCAGGAGAAGGTCGGCCTCCGCCGCCAGCGAGACCAGAGCGGTGTTCTTCTCCGTCGAGATCTGGAGAACCTCGTCCATGAGCTCAGGCAGCGCATGGAGCGGGTTGTCGACCTGACGAACGAAATTCGCGGCCGCGTTCATCCGTTCGCGCGTGTCCCTGCCGTAGGTGGCAGCGACGAGTCCGGCGGCCTCGACGAAGCTGCGCATGTCCGGCGGTACGGCCATGGTCACCTCGTGGCCTCGGCGCATCAGCTCGCGACCGACGGCGGCACAGGGTTCGATGTCACCGCGGCTTCCATAAGCTGCCACGACCACTTTCACGAGTGCGACCTGCCTCGTCTGCTCGACTGCTTCATCGCCACTTGATTCCGCAGCCGATCGACGGCCGCTGGTCGGGAGCTACCGCCCGCCCGGCGAGCACCGCGTCGACCGCGGCCAGCACGTCGGCTGCCGTGACGGGCTTGCCATTGCCGGGCCTGGAGTCGTCGAGCTGGCCGCGATAGACGAGCCGGCGCTCGCCGTCGAACACGAACGTGTCGGGGGTGCAGGCAGCGGAGAACGCGCGGGCGACGTCCTGGGTTTCGTCGTACAAATAGGGGAAGGTCCACCCGTGGCG
>NZ_JBYCLC010000208.1:0-12033 GCF_057473685.1 Mycobacterium sp. TH-M116
CGTCCTCACCGGTCGGGTTGATAGCGGGCCAGCAGAGACCGCACGGTGTCCATGGCCGCCACGGCGCGTTCCTTGTCGACGGCCTGGATCGCCATCACCGGGATGTACTCGTCGTCGGGCAGGTCGACTCGTGCCCAGCGGTGGCCCGGCGGAAACGACACGTCGACCACGTCGGGCCACGGGATCAGCCGGTCGCCCAACAGGTTGCGCACCGAAACGCCGGCCGCGCCCACCCGCAGCCGCGGCCGCGCGAACAGCAACACGACTCCGCCGATGACCAAGCCCAGTGTTGCCATCGCAACCTGGTCGGCCGTCTGGAAGATCACCCCGGTGGACCTGATCTTGAGCAGCAGACCGACTGCGATGTGCGCCGAGGCGATCAGGAACGCCGCGGCGTAGACGAATGGCAGCGTGCGATGCGGGCGCAGTACGACGTCCCAGTCGCCGTGCCCCGATGCGTCGGTCACGGCCGGGCGCGCAGGTCACGCAGTGTCAGGGCGGTGGTCAGCGCGGCCGCGGTCGCCTGGGCACCCTTGTCCTCCGACGACGTGGCCAGCCCGGCCCGGTCCAGCGCCTGCGCCTCGGTGTTGGTGGTCAGCACCCCGTTGGCGATCGGCGTCGACGCGTCCAGCGCGACCCGGGTCAGCCCCTGGGTCACCGCATCGCAGACATAGTCGAAATGCGGTGTCTCACCACGGATTACGACTCCCAGGGCGATCACCGCGTCGTGGTTGCGGGCAAGTTCCTGGGCGACGACCGGGATCTCGATGGCGCCGGTCACGCGGACGATCGTGGGGCTTGCGATCCCGGACTCGCCGGCTACCTTGCGCGCCCCCGCCAGCAGCGCATCGCAGATCGTGCTGTGCCAGGTACTCGCCACGATCGCCAGCCGCAGCCCCGACGCGTCCAGCGACGGCACCTCCGGCACCCCGGCTGCGGGACTCATAAGCGGCTCACAAAGCACCACCGAATTCACCCGGCAAATGCACGGATTCGTGAAAGTAGTCGTCGAGGTCGGCCAGGTCGTGTCCCATCCGGTCACGCTTGGTCATCAAATAGCGGATGTTCTCGGCGTTGGCCCGCACCGGAAGTGGAACCCGCTCGATGATGTGCAACCCGTACCCGTCCAGGCCGACCCGTTTGGCGGGGTTGTTGGTCAGCAGCCGCATCGAACGCACGCCGAGGTCGACGAGGATCTGCGCGCCGATGCCGTAATCCCTTGCATCCGCCGGCAACCCGAGCTTCAGGTTGGCGTCCACGGTGTCTTCCCCGGCATCCTGCAGCTGGTAGGCCTGCAGCTTGTGCATCAAGCCGATCCCGCGACCCTCGTGGCCCCGCATGTAGAGCACCACGCCCCGGCCCTCCCGAGCGACCATGGCCATCGCGGCGTCGAGCTGCGGGCCGCAATCGCAACGGCGCGAGCCGAACACGTCGCCGGTCAGGCATTCGGAGTGCACGCGGACCAGTACGTCGTCGCCGTCGGTGTTGGGGCCGGCGATCTCGCCGCGGACCAACGCCACGTGTTCGACGTCTTCATAGATGCTGCGGTAGCCGATCGCGCGAAAATCGCCGTGCCGGGTTGGGATCCGGGCCTCGGCAATGCGCTCGACGTGCTTCTCGTGCTTGCGCCGCCACTCGATCAAGTCGGCGATCGTGATCAGCGCGAGGCCGTGTTCGTCGGCGAAGACCCGCAGCTCGTCGGTCTGGGCCATTGCGCCCTCGTCCTTCTGGCTGACGATCTCGCAGATCGCGCCGGCGGGCCGCAGGCCGGCCATCCGGGCGAGGTCGACGGCGGCCTCCGTGTGACCGGGCCGACGCAACACTCCACCGTCCTTGGCGCGCAACGGGACGACGTGCCCCGGGCGGGTGAAGTCGGTGGCGGCGCTGTCCGGGTCGGCCAGCAATCGCATGGTGGTCGCCCGATCCGACGCCGAAATACCGGTCCCCACACCAAGTTTGGCGTCAACGGTGACAGTGTAGGCCGTCCCGTGCTTGTCCTGGTTCACCGCGTACATCGGCAACAGGCCGAGCCGGTCGCAGATCGCGCCGTCCAACGGGACGCACAGGTATCCCGAGGTGTAGCGGACCATGAACGCCACCATCTCCGGCGTCGCCTTCTCGGCGGCGAAGATCAGGTCGCCCTCGTTCTCGCGGTCCTCGTCGTCGATGACGACGACGGCCTTACCGGCCGCAATGTCGGCAACCGCCCTTTCGACGGAGTCCAACTTCGTCATCGCTGCTACCTTGCTGTCCGTGAGGCCCGCGGGGAGCCCAGATCTTGCACTCAGTATGAACCACGGCACGGGCGTCGTTATTGCGGCGGTTTGATCAGCGGGTCCGCCCCTGAGTGGACATCAACCGTTCGACGTATTTGGCGATCACGTCGGCCTCGAGGTTGACCCGCGCTCCCACCGGCGCGCGGCCCAGCGTCGTCATGTCACGGGTCGTGGGGATCAGTGACACCTCGAACCAGTCGTGCGGCTGCGCGCCCACGCCCGACACCGTCAGGGAGATGCCGTCGACGGTGATCGATCCCTTCTCCACCACGTAGCGGGCCACCGCCTCGGGCAGCGCGATCCGGACCACCTCCCAGTGCTCGGAGGGCATGCGCGCCACCACCTGCCCGGTGCCGTCGACATGGCCCTGGACGATGTGACCGCTGAGCCGGCTGTTCAGGGCCGCAGCCCGTTCCAGGTTCACGCAGCTGCCCAGCTCGAGTTCGCCGAGGTTGGAGCGGTTCAGGGTTTCGGCCATCACGTCGGCGGTGAACCGGCCGTCGCCGGTCAGCTCGACGACTGTGAGGCACACGCCGTTGACGGCGATCGAGTCGCCGTGCCCGGCGTCGGCGGTGACCAAGGGTCCGCGGATGGTCAGGCGCGCGGCGTCGGCGAGGACGTCCCGGCCGGTCACCTCCCCGAGTTCCTCGACAATTCCGGTGAACATCGCCCCAGGTTAGTGACTTGGAGCGGCAAACCACACCCCACTGGTGCACCGGTCGCGCCGCGGTCACCCTCTACGATGCAGGGTATGCAGACCCGCCGCCTGTTGGCCGCCCTGGCATCGCTCAGCATCGCCGCCGCCCTGATCGTCGGCTGTTCGTCGGGATCCAAACCCAGCGGCGGGCCACTGCCGGACGCGAACACCCTGATCAAGCAGTCCACCCAGACCACCAAGGACGTCAAGAGCGCCCACCTGGTGCTGACGGTGACCGGCAAGGTCCCGGGGATGCCCATCAAGAACCTCACCGGTGACCTCACCACTTCGCCGGCCACCGCCGCGAGCGGCAACACCACGCTCACCCTCGCCGGCTCGGACATCAACGCCGACTTCATCGTCGTCGACGGGAACTTGTACGCCACGCTCACGCCCAACAAATGGAGCGACTTCGGCAAAGCGTCCGATATCTACGACGTCTCGGTGATCCTCAGTCCCGAGTCCGGCCTGGCCAACGCGCTGTCGAACTTCAGCGACGCCAAGGCCGAGGGCCGCGACACCATCGACGGGCAGACCACGATCCGTATCAGCGGAAACGTCACCGCCGACGCGGTCAACAAGATCGCGCCGCCCTTCGGTGCGTCGGGTCCGGTCCCGGCGACGGTCTGGATCCAGGAGAACGGCGAACACGAACTGGTGCGGGCCAGCCTGCAGAAGAGCGCGGGCAACGCGGTTCAGATGACGCTGTCGAAGTGGGGCGAGACGGTTCAGGTCAGCAAGCCCCCGGTGAGCTCGTGAGCACGGCCGCCGGGCGCCGGGTCGCGATCGGCGCGGGCAGCCTGGCGGTGCTGCTGGGCGCCCTGGACGCCTATGTCGTGATCACCATCATGCGCGACATCATGCGCGACGTCGGCATCCCCATCAACCAGCTCCAGCGAATCACCTGGATCATCACGATGTACCTGTTGGGCTACATCGCCGCCATGCCGCTGCTGGGCCGGGCTTCCGACCGGTTCGGCCGCAAGCTGGTGCTGCAGATCAGCCTGGCCCTGTTCATCGTCGGCTCGGTTGTCACCGCGCTGGCCGGACATTTCGGGGACTTCCACATGCTGATCGGCGGCCGCACCATCCAGGGTGTGGCCAGCGGCGCGCTGCTGCCCGTCACGCTGGCGCTGGGAGCCGACCTGTGGGCCGAACGCAACCGCGCCGGCGTGCTCGGCGGCATCGGCGCCGCCCAGGAACTCGGCAGCGTGCTGGGGCCGCTCTACGGGATCTTTATCGTCTGGCTGTTCCACGACTGGCGCGATGTCTTCTGGATCAATGTTCCGCTCACCTTGATCGCCATGGTGATGATCCAATTCAGCCTGCCGCGACACCAGCGCGTGCAGAATCCCGAAAAGATCGACCTGGTCGGCGGGGTTCTGCTCGCCGTCACACTCGGCCTCGCGATCATCGGCCTGTACAACCCCCAACCCGACGGCAAAGAAATACTGCCCCCCTACGGGCCGCCGCTGGTGCTCGCCGCAGTCGTGGTCGCGGTGCTTTTCCTGCTCTGGGAGCGCTTCTCCCGGACCCGGCTGATCGAACCGGAAGGCGTGCACTTCCGGCCCTTCTTGGCCGCGCTGGGCACCTGGGTGGCCGCGGGCGCAGCCTTGATGGTGACCCTGGTGAACGTGGAGCTGTTCGGCCAGGGGGTGTTGCAAATGGACCAGGCGCGCGCGGCCGGCCTGCTTTTGTGGTTCCTCATCGCACTGCCGGTCGGGGCGGTGCTGGGCGGGTGGATCGCCACCCGGACCGGCGACCGTGCGATGGCGTTCATCGGGCTGATGATCGCCGCCTGCGGCTACTGGCTGATCCATTACTGGCGCCAAGATGTGCTGGATCAGCAGCACCACATTCTCGGGTTGTTCCACGTGCCGGTGCTGCACGCCGACCTGCTGGTGGCCGGGCTGGGGCTCGGCCTGGTGATCGGCCCACTGACCTCTGCGGCGCTTCGGGTGGTGCCGTCTTCCCAGCACGGCATCGCCTCGGCAGCCGTCGTGGTGGCCCGGCAGACGGGCATGCTGATCGGCGTCGCGGCGCTGAGCGCCTGGGGTCTGTACCGGTTCAACCGGATCGTGGCCGGGTTGACGGCCACGATCCCGCCCGACGCGACGCTGTTCGAACGGGTTGCCGCGCAGGCCACCCTGTATCTGAAGGCGTTCGCGATGATGTACGGCGACATCTTCAAGGTCACGGCGATCATCTGCGTCGTGGGCGCGCTGCTGGGTTTACTGGTCGGCGGCAGATCCGAGCAGGCCGACGAACCCGAACTCACCGAAGAGCAGGCCGTCGCCCCGGTGAAGGGCTGACCCGGTCAGTCACCGCGTGCCACCAGGCTGAGCACCAGATCGGGTCCGGTCCGGTCGATCCCGTCGAATTGCCAGCGCAGCGCGCGCGCGATGGTCGGCACCCCCACGTCACCGACCGCTGTGACGGGGCCACCCAGCAGGATCGGTGCCAGGTAGGCGAGGATCCGGTTGACCAGCCCGGCCCGCAGGAACGCGCCGGCCAGCGTCGGGCCACCCTCCAGCAGCACGTCGGTGCGGTCCGAGACCGCCTTGAGCACTTCCATCGGATCGTGGGTGCGAATCAGCATCGTGCGTGAGTCGCCGTTGAGCACTTTGGCCTCCGAGGGCAGGTCGCGCAGGCCCACCACCACCCGAAGCGGTTGTCGCTGCGCCAGCAGGCCGTCGGCGCCCCGGGCCGTCAACGCGGGGTCGTCGGCCAGCACCGTGCCGGTTCCGACGACGATCGCGTCGGCGGTGGCGCGGCGGCGATGCAGGTCCAGCCGCGAGGCGTCGCTGGAGATCCACTGGCTCGTCCCGTCGGCGGCGGCGCTGCGCCCGTCGATGCTGCTGGCGTATTTCCACGTCACATGCGGCAACCCGGTCCGCTGCTTGTAGAGCCATTCCCGCAGCGGGCCGCCCGCCACCTGGTCGGCCAGTACGCCGGCTTGCACCTGCACGCCGGCCGCCTGCAGCCGGCCCGCGCCGCCGCCCGCGATCCCGTTGGGATCGGTGACGGCGTAGACCACCGCGCTCACTCGCGCCTCGACGAGGGCGTTCACGCACGGCGGGGTCTTCCCGAAGTGGTTGCACGGCTCGAGCGTCACCACCGCGATGCCGCCGGACGCCAGTCCGCCGGCCCGGCGCAACGCCACCACCTCGGCATGGTCGCCACCGGCCGGCTCGGTCGCGCCGACGCCGACGACTCGGCCCTCGCGGTCGACGATCACGGCCCCGACCGGCGGGTTCGGGTAGGTGCTGCCCTTGACGAGGTAGGACTGCTCGATGGCCATGCGCATGGCCTCGTCGATGCTCTTGACCTGTTCGCCGCTCATGATCTCTTTACCGCGCGCAGGTGCGGGGACGCTGCGCCGGCCCGCCGGCGCAGCGCCTCCAGCGCGGCCTGCGGGTCGTCCGCGCCGTACACCGCCGAACCCGCCACGAAGCAGTCGACGCCGGCCTCGGCGGCCTGCTCGATGGTGTCCTCGTTGATGCCACCGTCGATCTCCACCAGAATTGTCAATTCCCCCGCGTCGATCATCTTGCGCACCGCGCGCACCTTCCCGAGCACCTCGGGGATGAACCGCTGGCCGCCGAAACCCGGCTCCACCGACATGATGAGCAGGGTGTCGAAGTGCGGCAGGATTTCCAGATAGGGATCGAGCGGGGTTTTCGGCTTCACGCTGATGCCCGCCTTGGCGCCGGCGGCGCGGATGTCGCGCGCCACCCCGACCGGATTGCCGGTGGCCTCGGCGTGGAACGTGACGTTGTGCGCCCCGGCTTCGGCGTACGGGGGCGCCCAGCGATCGGGATCGTCGATCATCAGATGGCAGTCCATGGGGATGGTCGCGGCGGCCAGCAGGTCTACCACCACGGGCAGGCCGACCGTGAGGTTCGGGACGAAGTGGTTGTCCATCACGTCGACGTGCAACCAGTCGGCGCCGGGCACGGCGGCGGCCTCGTCGGCGAGCCGGGCGAAATCAGCGGCCAGGATCGACGGCGCGATCAAGGGCCGTTCCGGTGGCCCGGACAAGAGAGGCATGAGCGACAGATTACGCAGCCTTGCGCCAGGCCTCACGCCAGGCGGCGCAGCACGGCCGCGGCTGGATCGCCGTGTCGCGATCGTGCTACCCCGCTTCGCGGCGCAGCACGGCCGCGAACATCGCGTCGGTGCCGTGCCGGTGCGGCCAGAGCTGCACGTGGGGGCCGTCCCCCAGCCCGGCGACGGGCTCGAACAACGGCCGGGCGTCCACCGCGCTCACCGGATGACGGCGCAGGGCGTCGGCGACCACGCCCACCGTCTCGGCCAGGTGCGGCGAACACGTCGCGTACAGGACCACACCGCCGGGGCGGGTCAGCGCGATCGCGGCGACCAGCAGCTCGCGCTGCAGCCTGACCAGGACCGGCACGTCGGCCGGCTGCCGCCGCCACCGCGCCTCCGGGCGGCGCCGCAGGGCGCCCAGCCCGGTGCACGGCACGTCGACGAGTACCCGATCGAAGCCCGGCTCCAGCCCGCTCTCCCGTCCGTCGACCCGCACCACGTCCACCGGGAGGCCGCGGGTGTTCTCGGCGACCAGGTCGGCGCGCCGCGGCGACGGCTCCACCGCCGTCACGCGGGCCCCGGCCTGATCGGCACCCAACGCCGCCAGCAGCGCCGTCTTGCCGCCCGGCCCCGCGCACAGGTCCAACCAACGCCCGGTGTCGCCGGGAACCGGCGCCAGCGCCAGCGCGCGCGCCACCAGCTGGCTGCCCTCGTCCTGGACCAGAGCGGCGCCGTCGCGCACCGGCGCCAGCCCGCCGGGATCCCCGCCCGGCAGGTACACCCCGTACGGCGAGTACCGACCGACGGTGCCCCCCACCGCCTCGGCCAACTCCGCGGCGGTCAGCGCTCCGGGGCGGGCCGCCAGGTGCACCTGGGGCCGTTCGTCGTCGCCGGCCAGCACCGCGTCGAGTTCCCCGGCGGCCGCTCCCAGCGCATCAGCGAAGGCCTGCGCGATCCAGCGGGGGTGGGCGTGCACGAACGCGGCATGCCCCACCGGATCCTTGGCCGGGTCCGGAGCAAGCTCGTCGGTCCAGGACTTCTCGTCGCGGCCGGAGATGGTGCGCAGCACGGCGTTGACGAACCCCGCTCGCGCGGAATCGAACTCGATGCCGGCCTGCTCGACGGTGGTGGACACCGCGGCGTGCGCGTCGACCCGGGTGCGCAGCAGCTGATAGGCGCCGAGGCGCAGCAGGTCGAGCAGCACCGGATCGATCACGTCCGGCGAACGCCCGGCCGCCGCGCCGATGATCGCGTCGAGCAGGCCCCGGGCCCGGCAGGTGCCGTAGGTCAGCTCGGTGGCGAACGCGGCGTCGCGCCCGCTGATACCGCGTTCCCGCAGCAGCGCGGGCAGGGCCAGGTTCGCGTACGCATCGCGCTGGCTCACCGCGCGCAACACCTCGAACGCGGCGGCACGCGCCGGGTCCAGCGGCCGGCGGCGTTGCCGGCGCCGTTGCGGGGGCGGGCTCATGACGCCCGCGCGGCGGGCTCGAGATGGGCTCCCCGCGCCCAGTCGACCGCGTCCATGAGTTTCTTACCGGGCGGCTGGATCCGGCCGAGCCGCACCGGGTCGGTGCCGGTACCGATCCAGACACTTTTACGGTCGACGTGAATGACGCCCGGCGACAACGGTTTCGGCGCGTCGCCGGCGAGGCGCACCGGTCCGAGTTTGATGCGCAGGTCGCCGATCAGCGTCCAGGCGCCCGGGCTGGGCGTGACGGCACGGACGCGCCGTTCCACCACCGGCGCCGGCAGATCCCAGCGCACCCGGGCCTGTTCGACGGTGATCTTCGGTGCCAGGCTGATCCCCTCAGCGGGTTGCGGCCGCGGCGACAGTGTTCCGTCGGCGATGCCGTCCAGCGTCGCGGACAGCAGCGCCGAACCCGAAACGGCCAGGCGCTCGAGCAGGTCCCCGGCGGTGTCGGTCGGCTGGATGGTCTCGGTGACGACACCATAGATCGGCCCGGAATCCAGGCTCGGCTCGATCTGGAAGGTGGTCGCGCCGGTGATGGTGTCGCCCGCAGCGACAGCGGCCTGCACCGGCGCCGCACCGCGCCACGCAGGCAGCAGCGAGAAGTGCAGGTTGACCCAGCCGTGCGCGGGCACCGCGAGCAGGCCCTCGCCCAACAGCGCGCCGTAGGCCACCACTGGGCAACAGTCCGGCGCCAACTCGGCCAGTTCGGCGACGAACTCCGCGGAGTTGGGCCGCGCGGGCCGCAGCACCGGGACGCCCCGGTCGAGCGCCTCGCGGGCCACCGGCGAGGGCTCGAGCCTGCCGCGCCGGCCGGACGCCGCGTCAGGCCTGGACAGCACGGCGACCACCTCGTGCCGGGGCGAGTCGAGGAGGCTGCGTAGCGCAGGCAGCGCGGGTTCGGGGGTGCCGGCAAAGACAAGGCGCACGGGCACAGTGTAGGGAAGGACACCCTGCAGCTTTCACTCGCGCACGTAGCCCATTCCTTGCGTTCTCATGAGGTCTGATGACTCTCGACACCACCATCCCCAACCGCCACATCCTGGTGTCCACATCGGTGTCATCAGCTGGGCCCCCGAAGGCTTCTTCGGCCGGATGCCGGCCACCATCAGGCCGTACCGGCCGTGCCTGTCGCCGTCCGTGTTCCCCGCGGCTCTGCGGAGGCGGGAACGCCGATGGACCGACGATCGTGGCGTACGCCTCGATGCCCAGCTCGTCGAACTGGCACAGCGATACCTCGCCGACGGTGCCGTGCAGTGGGAATACCTGCTGGTCAACGCAGACAAGCGCGGAGCCGCAGCCGGTACGGGCGGCCGTACCGTTGCCTACAGCTCCACGTCCACGTCCAGGTGGGCGTCGGGTTCCCCGCCGGCGGCGGTGAACGCCGTCAAGGCCCGCACCAGGCCGTGACGCTCCCGGGGCGGCATCCTTTCCACGATCGCGGCGATCTCGGCGCGCCGGTAGGCGGTGACCCGGGCGACGACCTCGCGCCCACGCGTGGTCGTCGCGGCCAGCAGTTCGCGCCGGGACGTCGGGTGCGGCAACCGGTCGATCAGCCCCGCGGCGACGAGGCGGTCGACCATCCGGCCGGTCGCCGACGGTTGCACTCCCAGCAGTCCGGCCAGCGTGGCCAGGTTGACCGGGCCCCGATTGGCCAGGATCACCAAGGTCCGGAACTGCGCAATGGTGATGGTCTCGTCGACTCGCCCGATCGAGCGGGCCGATACGGCAACCAACAGCTGGGAAGCCGTCAGCAACGCGTCGGTGATCACATCCAGTGACTCGTCGGCGGTCTTCAGATCGTCTTTTGCCATCGTGCCACCCATTTCCGACTGTTCCTACGAGCCGCCGCCGGCTGAAGAAATAGCGAATTTTAACAGCCCCCAAACTTCGTCCTGGCACATTGTTGTCAGGGTTGTCCGGTCGAACTATCGATTCAGGACGTCGCCTTCCGGTCACCCGATGTGCAGCGGGTCGATCTGGACTCGCACCGGCTCGTGAGCTTGCCGGGCACTGAGCACAGCGATGCCGCGCCGCAGGCTGGCCGCCAGCTGCAGACCCTGCTCGCGGGGGACGCGCACCAGCATCCTGGTCACCGGCATGCCGGCGGCGATACCCGCGGGGCGCCGCGCACCAGGCGGCAGCTCCACCGGGCCGAACACGTCGGCGCCCTCGGGCAGGCGGGCCTCGTCGAGCAACGCCGCAACCGCCCTGGGAAGCCCGTCGATCGCGGCCATGTGCACGCTGGGCGGCAACCCGACTTCGGTTCTGGCCGTCAGGTCGGCCTCGGCATGGCCGACCGGGTCCCAGCGAATCAGCGACTGCACCGTCGAGATGGACGAATCGGCAACCACCGCCACCACACCACCGCCGCCGCGGGCGCGCACCAGCGCGGCCGCGGTCATCCAGCGCCACAGGGCATCCTCGGCGGCACGCAGATCTTGGCGGCCCAGCAAAGCCCAGGTGTCCAGCAGCAGCGCCGCCCCATATCCGCCGGGTGCCCTGGGTTCGGCGCCCGGCGTGGCCACGACCAGGGCCGGTCGAGCATCGACCTCCGGCACGATCGCGTCTCCGGCCGAAGTGATGACCGGCGTTCCTGCGAAGGCACGGCCGAGTTCCTCGGCGGTGCGCCGCGCCCCGATCACGACCGCGCGGACCGACCCCGAGCCGCAGCGGGCGCACCGCAGTGCGGGCTCGGCGCGGCCGCACCAGCGGCACACGGCAGTCGACCCGCTGCGCTGCGGTGGCTCTGCCGGTGACTCGGCCAGGGACAGGGGCCCGGTGCAGTGCCGGCACCGGGCAATGGCGCGGCAGCGGCCGCAGGCCAGGGACGGGACATAGCCCCGCCGCGGCACCTGGACCAACACCGGCGCGCCGGACTGCAGCGACGCGCGGGCGGCGCGCAGCGCGACCGATGGGATGCGAGCGGTACGCGCCCCGGGGTCGCGCGCGTCCTCGTAGCCACTGTCGTCGAGGGCCACCACCCGCGGGGTGCGGGCGCGTACCACCGCACGCGCTGCCACCACGTCGTGTGCCCAGCCGCTGCGCACCAGCGCGTGCGCTTCGGCGGTGCGGGCATAGCCGCCGATCAGCGCCGCGCAACGTGCCTGGTGCGCCCGCAACATCGCCACCTCGCGGGCGTGCGGATACGGCGCCCGCGGCTCGGCCAAGCTGTCGTCGGAGTCGGCCCACACCATGACCAGGCCCAGGTCGCTCAGCGGCGCAAACACGGCGCTGCGGGTACCGATCACCAGCCGCGCGGTGCCACGCAACGCCGCCAACCACCGCCGGTACCGGGCGGCCGGTCCCAGGCCCGCCGACAGTGCGACCACGCTGCCCTCGTCGATCAGCGCCGTCGCGGCCGCCCACAGCGCGTCGAGGTCCCGCTGGTCGGGAACTATCGCCAGCACCGCCCGGCCCACGCGGACGGCCTGCGCGGCGGCCTCGGCGAATCGGTCCGCCCACGCCTCCCCCGGGAGCGCCTGCCAGACCGCGCGGGCGGCACGCGCCTGGGCCAGGGCACCCAGGAACTGCCCGCCGCG
>NZ_JBYCLC010000209.1:0-4702 GCF_057473685.1 Mycobacterium sp. TH-M116
CGGGTCAACCCCCGCCGACATCGGGCTGATACTCGGCGAGGCGATCCTCGGATCACTCTAGGCGGGTGCCGACACCCATCATCTAGGCTGGGGCGACCATGGCCAGTACCGACCCGTCGCCGCGTTACCACGTCACCGTCACCCCCGTCACCGCCGCCCCTGTCACCGCCAGCCCTGTCACCGCCGAGCAGGTGGAGGCCGCCCGGAACGACAGCAAACTCGCCCAGGTGCTCTACCACGACTGGGAAGCCGAAACCTACGACGAGAAGTGGTCGATCTCCTACGACCAGCGCTGCGTCGACTATGCTCGCGGCCGATTCGACGCGATCGTGCCCGGCGAGGCAGCCCGAGAGCTTCCCTACGAGCGGGCTCTGGAATTAGGTTGCGGCACAGGGTTTTTCCTGTTGAACCTGATCCAGTCCGGGGTGGCCCGCCGCGGCTCGGTCACCGACCTGTCGCCGGGCATGGTCAAGGTCGCCACCCGCAACGCGCGGGCGCTGGGCCTGGACATCGACGGCCGGGTCGCCGACGCCGAGGGCATACCCTACGACGACGACACGTTCGACCTGGTGGTCGGGCATGCCGTGTTGCACCACATCCCGGACGTCGAGCTCTCGCTTCGCGAGGTGTTGCGGGTGCTGCGGCCGGGTGGCCGGTTCGTGTTCGCCGGCGAGCCGACCAGCGCCGGTGACGTCTACGCCCGTACCCTGTCCACGCTGACCTGGCGGGTCACCACCACCGTGACCAGATT
The DNA here is from genome assembly GCF_057473685.1 of Mycobacterium sp. TH-M116. NCBI lineage: Bacteria > Bacillati > Actinomycetota > Actinomycetes > Mycobacteriales > Mycobacteriaceae > Mycobacterium > Mycobacterium sp. TH-M116. Next base: position 752 of record NZ_JBYCLC010000209.1, read on the forward strand.
GCCGGGACTGGGCGGCTGGCGCCGCCCACAGGCCGAGCTCGACGAGTCCTCGCGCGTCGCGGCGCTGGAGGCCATCGTCGACCTGCACACCTTCACACCCGATCAACTCGAGCGCATGGCCGTCAACGCCGGTGCCGTCGCGGTGCGTACCGCCAGCGAGGAGTTCACCGCCGCGATGCTGGGCTGGCCGATCCGCACCTTCGAGGCGTCGGTGCCGCCCGGGCGCCTGGGCTGGAGCTGGGCGCGTTTCGCCTTCGCCAGCTGGAAGGCCCTGAGCTGGGTGGACGCCGGACTGTGGCGGCACGTGGTGCCCAAAGGCTGGTTCTACAACGTGATGATCACCGGGGTCAAACCCTCCTGAGCCACCTCGTCTTCGGCGCCGACGACGTCAGCTACCTGCGGTCGTCCTCGGGCGCGTCGGCGCTGGCCGCGGTCGCCGAGCTCGGGCTGACCGACGCCACCCGCATCGCCGACGTCGCCGCGGTGCGAGCCCGATTCGGCGAGAGGGCCGCGGTCCTGGTGGAGACCACGCTGCTGCGCAGGCGCGCCTTCGACCGGCCCGGCAAGCTCGGGCCGTTGGGCCGGCAGGTGTCCCAGTGGCTGTTCACCGGCGAGGCGTTGCAGCAGGCGACCGCGGCGCCGGTGGCGCTGCACCGGGCCGCGCGCCTGGCCGCCGGGCCGGACGGCCCAGACGTCGTGGTGCACGACGCGACCTGCTCGGTCGGCACCGAACTGGCCGCGCTGCACGGCGCGGGGGTGCGGGCGCTGGGCAGCGACATCGACCCGGTCCGCCTGGCCATGGCACGCCACAATGTGGGCGCGACGGCCGTGCTCTGCCGCGCCGACGCGCTGCATCCGGTGACCCGCGACACCGTCGTCCTCGTGGACCCCGCGCGTCGCCACGGCGGCCGCCGCCGCCTGAACCCCGACGACTACCGGCCGGCGCTGGGCCGGCTGATCGACCTCTATCGCGGGCGCCACCTCGTCGTCAAGTGCGGCCCGGGAATGGATTTCGGCATGCTGCGACGCTGCGGGTTCGACGGCGAGATCGAGGTCACGTCGTACCGGGGTTCGGTCCGGGAGGCGTGCCTGTGGTCGGCCGGGCTGGCCGAACCGGGTGTGCGCCGCCGCGCGAGCATCCTCGACGGGGCCTCGCCGGGCGAACAGATCAGCGACATCGAGCCCGAGGACTGCGGTGTGGGGCCGCACGGGCGCTGGATCGTCGACCCCGACGGCGCGGTGGTGCGCGCCGGGTTGGTGCGGCACTACGGCACCCGCCACGGTCTGTGGCAACTCGACCCCGACATCGCCTACCTGTCCGGAGACCGGCTGCCACCGGGGGTCCGTGGCTTCGAGGTGCTCGACGAGGTGGCGTTCGACGAGCGCCGGCTCCGTCAGGTGCTGGCGGCGCGGGACTGCGGGGCGGTCGAGATCCTGGCGCGCGGGGTGCGCCTCGACCCCGACGCGCTGCGGCGGCGGCTGCGCCTGCGCGGCGACCAGCCGCTGTCGGTGGTCGTCACCCGGATCGGCGCCGGGGCCGCCGGGCGCGCAACGGCGTTCGTTTGCCGCCCGTCGCGATAGCGCCCAGGTACGCTGTCGACGGTCATTTTCCCGGGCGCCCGAGCCTGTTGAGTCTGCGAGGACAATTCGACGATGCGTAACCTGATCGTGGCCGCGGTGCTCTTACCTGCGGTTCTGCTGGGCTGGCCGGGCCCACCATGGGCCTTTGCCGCGCCGTCGGCGTGTGCGGGCCTGGGCGGCGTGGTGGAGGACACCCACGTGTGCCGCGTGCGCGCCACGGCGCCCACCTACATGCTCGACCTGACGTTTCCGGTGGACTACCCCGACCAACAGGCGCTGACCGACTACATCACGAGGAACCGGGACGGGTTCGTCAACGTGGCGAAGAGTTCCGGCTCGCGCGACCAGCCCTACCAGCTGCAGGCCACCAGCGAACAACACAGTTCCGGGCAGCCGCCGTCCGGCACCCGCAGCGTGGTGCTCAAGTTCTTCGAAGACCTCGGGACGCACCCGTCCAACTGGTACAAGGCATTCAACTACAACCTGGGCACCAAGGCGCCGATCGCCTTCGAGAACCTGTTCGCGCCCGGCACCACACCGCTGGACGCCATCTTCCCGATCGTGCAGCGTGACCTGGAACGCCAGAGCCCCTTCGGGGTGACCATCCTGCCCTCGACCGGCACGGACCCGTCGCATTACCAGAACTTCGCCATCACCGACGACGCGCTGATCTTCTACTTCGCGCCGGGGGAGATGCTGCCGGCGTTCTCCGGACCGGTGCAGGCCCAGGTGCCCCGCAACGCGATCCCGCCGCTGGCACTGTAGCGGTCACGCCGGCGCGAATCCGTATACCTGCCCGTCGCTGGTGGCGGCCACCACGCGGCGGTCCTTGCCGACCGAGACCCCGACCGGGTACCCGGTGGCGGCGGGCAGCGGATAGCTGTTGGTCGTGTGGCCGTTGCCGGGATCGAACACCAGCAGCGACATGCCGGGCGCGTCGTCGTGCGGCGGGCCGGCGACCACGGTGTAGCCGACACCGCCGGCCAGGCTCGACGACGACAGGGGGATGACGTCGTCGCGGCGCCAGACCCGCTCGGCGTGGTCACCGGCGTCGGTGAAGGCGGCCAGCCGAGTGTCGGGGCCGCCGCCGGATACGATCAGTCCCTGCGGGGTCACCGCGGGCGGCGTCTGCGCCAAAAACCCCAGCGGCACCGACCACTTCGCCTTCCCGTCGGCGGTGCTCAACGCCCACAGCCGCTCGTCGCGGCCGTTGACATAGGCGGTCGAACCGTCCGCGGACAGCACCGGGCTGGCGATGACGCCGGCGCCCACCGCGTCGCTCGTCCAGTCGCGGGCGAGCCGGCCGTCACGGTACTTCAGGCCGACGACCCGCGCGGCCGGGGCGTCCGGCTGCCAGACGCCGAGCACGATCGTTCCGTTGGCCGTCGAGAAGGCGGGCGCCGCCGCGACCGGGCAGCCCGCCAGGGCCGGCGCGCAATCCGCCAGGCCGCGCGTCGCGTCGGTCGGGTCGACGCCGTCCACGAGGTCCAGCGGGCTGCCGACGACCTGGCCGCGGTGGGTGTCGAAAACCAGCGCCTGTCCCAGATGGGTGACGACCAACAGGTGGCCGTGCCCCAGGAAGCGGGGGGTGGTCGGCATCCCGATCACCGGCTTACGCCACCGCGTCCACTGCGTCACCGGGAAGGAGACGATGGCCCCCGGCTGGCCGATGTAGAGGTTGTCGAAGCCGTCGAACAACGGGCCGGCGAAGCCGCCGCCCTGGACGAGCCGCACGCACCAGCGTTGCCGGCCGTTGTCGTCGTTCTGCCACTCCATGAGGGAGCAGCCCGACGGTGTCTGCGCGTTGAGCGCGAGGTAGCTGCGTGCGCTCAGGGCCGGGCCGGCCCCCAACGAACCCTTGACCGCACGCGTCCACTGCAACGACAGCGTGGTGGCTCCGCTCGTGGTGGTGTAGCTGCTGTTGGCCGCGTCGCCGTACTGGGCGGGCCACCCCTGCGCCGGCGCCGCATCCACCCACGAGTCGGTGTTGCCGCAGCCGCCCAGCCCCACCGAGACGGCGGCCGCGGCCACCGCAGCCGCCCAACGCCGAAGCCCGGGCAGGAGATGTCGGGCAAGCACGTGTGGTTCCCAGATCCTTCCGCGAGGGCGTGTGGCACGAGCAGCGAACGAGTACAGGTGAGGGTAACCCGGGCGATCGCGCGGGGACGCGATCGCCCGGCACCCGCGCCCACCGATTCGCCGCACCCGGTTAAGCTTTCCGGCCATGACGTCCATGTGGGGTGCCCCGATCCATCGCCGCTGGCGTGGATCGCGGATACGTGACCCACGCCAGGCCAGGTTCCTCACGCCGGCTTCGCTGCGGTGGGTGCTGGCCAACCGCGCCTACACCCCGTGGTACCTGGTGCGCTA
>NZ_JBYCLC010000210.1:0-3980 GCF_057473685.1 Mycobacterium sp. TH-M116
TTCGACTGCGAGGTCAACGACCTGCCGCTGAGCCTGTTCGTCTCCTGGTTCGAGCAGAAGGCCGCCGCGGTGTTGCTGACCCTGCTGTCGCTGGGAATCCGCAACATCCGTCTGGGGCCGACACTGCCGGCATTCCTGAGCCCCGCCGTGGTCGAAATCCTCGTCGAGCAGTTCGCGCTCAAACCCATCGGCGATCCCACCCGGGATCTGGCCGAGGCGATGGCAGGCGCATGATGACCGACGTCATGGCCACGACGGTTGACACCGAATTGTCCTGCCACAAAGTTGTTTTGGTGACCACAGATGGTGACGAGTCGCCTTTTCGCTGCGATTCGCAGACCACAGTTCTCACCGCCGCCGAGGCAGCGGGGCTGGTGTTGAAGTCAACCTGCCGCACCGGCGGGTGTGGGGCATGTTCGGCCGTGCTCGCCGACGGGCAGGTGGACATGGGTACACACGACCCGGGTGTCCTCGAAGTCCCCGAGAGCGAGAACGGGATCCTGTTGTGCCGCAGCTTCCCCCGTGGCGACTGCAGGATCGATCTGCCCTATGACCGAAACGAGATCGTGCTCGCACCGCCGACACAGCATCAGGCCCGGATCACCGGCCTGGAACGGGTCGGCAACGCCGTGATGCACGTGAAAGTCGTGCTGTCGGCCGGACCCGACGGTCCATCATCGGCGGATTTCGACTCAGGCCAATTCGTGCGACTCACCGTCCCGGGCTGCGACGCCCGGCGCGCCTACTCGCCGGCCAACGTCGCCAACTGGGATGGCGAGCTGGACTTCTATATTCGGCTGTTGCCCGGCGGGCTGATGTCGACCTATCTCACGCAGAAGGCAGCAGTGGGCGATGTGCTCACCGTCTCCGGTCCGCAAGGGTCATTCACGCTGGCCGAGAACGGCCTTCGGCCCCGCTGGTTCCTCGCCGGCGGCACCGGAATATCGCCGATACTGTCGATGCTGCGCCGAATGGCCGAGTGGGGCGACCCCCAGCCGACACGTCTGTTCTTCGGTCTCACCCACCACACCGAAGTCTTCGCCCACGACGAACTCCGGGAACTCGCCGACGCGATGCCCGGCTTTCGGGCCGACACCGTGGTCTGGCACCCAGATCCCCGGTGGCCGGGCACCACCGGCAATCCTGTCGATCTCGCTGCGGCCGAGTTGAATCTGCTCGGCGAAAGTCCCGACGTCTACGTGTGCGGACCGCCGCCCATGATCGAGGCCGCCTACGCCGTGCTCACCGCGGCCGGTGTGCCGCGCGGACAGATTTATGCCGAAACGTTTGTCACCACGGCCTGAAACCCTGTTGAGGCAGCGATATCGACGCCCGGACAGCCACTGGTGGTTCTCATCGAATGCCAATCCGAGTACCGTGTTTTCGTCGCGTTCCGCATACCAGCCGATAGATCACCCCTCGCGAAAGAGGTCATCGCCATGGCAGCACAGTCGACACCGTCATCACCGACCGATCAGTCATCGCCGCAGCCGTTGGTCGGGAGAGGATGGATTCAGGGCGTCGCCCTGGTCATGATCTTCGGCTTTTTGGTGATGGGCATTCTGGCCTACCGCACCTACTCGGCGTCCATGCCGCTGCCGGACAAGGTCGTCAGCGAATCGGGGCAGCTCCTGTTCACCGGCGATGACATCACCCGGGGCCAGGAGATCTACCAGGCCCGCGGACTGATGGAGTACGGGTCGGTGCTCGGCCACGGCGCCTACCTCGGACCCGATTACACCGCCGAATACCTTCGGCGGGCCACCGACGACGTCGCTGATCAACTGCGCGCGCGGGGAGCGAAAGATCCCCGGGACCGGGTGGTCACCGAATTCCGGACCAACCGCTACAACCCGGCCACCAAGACACTGGTGTTGACCGCCCGACAGGCGGCCGCATTCGACCACATCCGAAACTATTACGCGGCCTATTTCGGGGAGAAGTCCACCAAATACGGACTATTGCCGCAGATGATCACCGACAAGGCGCAGATCCGCGACCTGACGGCGTTTTTCGCGTGGACGGCGTGGGCGGCGGCGGCCGAGCGCCCGGGCCACAAGTACAGCTACACCAATAACTGGCCGGCCGAGTCCCGCGTGGACAACGGTCCGACGGCTCCGGTGATCGTGTGGTCAGCGCTGTCGCTGATCGCGTTGCTGGGCGGCATCGGAATCATGTTCGCGGTCTACGGGCGCTGGAGCCAAAAGGTGGGCTGGCGCAGCGCCGAGGCTTCCACGCTGTCATTCCGCCAACCCGGCGAGGTGGGCCTGACGCCGGCCCAGCGAGCCACCATCTGGTTCTTCGCGATCGTGTCGTTACTGTTTTTGGCGCAGACGCTGCTGGGAGCGGCCACTGAGCACTACCGGGCGGACTTGTCGACGTTCTTCGGCCTGGATCTGGCCCGGGTGCTGCCCTACAACCTGGCCCGCACCTGGCATGTGCAGTTGTCACTGTTCTGGACCGCGGCCGCGTTTCTGGCGGGCGGCATCTTCCTGGTGCCCTTCATCGCCCGCCGCGAGCCGCGCCGCCAAGGTGTTCTGGCCTACGTGCTGCTGGGCGCGGTCGCGTTGGTGGTGTTCGGCTCCCTGATCTGTGAGGCACTGTCCATCTATGGAGTGATCCCGCACGGTTCGATGTTCTCCCAGCAGTGGGAGTATCTCGACCTGCCGCGGCTCTGGCAGATCCTGCTGATCGTCGGCATGTTCGTGTGGATCGCCATCATCTGGCGCGGCATGCGCGCCAGGCTCAAAGGCGAGTCGAAGATGAACATGCCGTGGCTGCTCTTCTTCTCCGGCCTGGCGATCCCGGCCTTTTACACCGTCGGGCTACTGGCCGGCAGCGGCACCCACTACAGCGTCGCCGAATTCTGGCGGTTCTGGGTGGTGCACCTGTGGGTCGAGGACTTCCTCGAACTGTTCACCACCGTGATGGTGGCCTACATGTTCGTGCTGCTGGGTGTGGTGCGCGAACGGATAGCGCTGGGCGTGATCTTCCTCGATGTGATCCTGTATTCCGCCGGCGGCGTCATCGGCACCATGCACCACCTGTACTTCTCGGGCACCCCGGTGGAACACATGGCGCTGGGAGCGTTCTTCTCCGCCGCCGAGGTCATCCCGTTGACCTTCCTGACCGTGGAGGCCTGGGCTTTCTTGCAGCTGGGCGCGCGTCAACAATCCGGCGACGCCGCACCCTTCCCGCATCGCTGGGCGGTCATGTTCCTCGTTGCCGTCGGTTTCTGGAACTTCCTGGGCGCGGGCATCTTCGGATTCCTGATCAACCTCCCGATCGTGTCCTACTACGAGATCGGCACCGCACTGACGGCCAACCACGCGCACGGCGCGATGATGGGCGTCTACGGCATGCTGGCCGTCGGCCTGGCGATGTTCGCATTCCGCTACGTGATCCCGGCCGACAAATGGCCGGAGAAATGGGCGCGACTTTCGTTCTGGTGCCTGAACATCGGTCTGGCCTGGATGGTGTTCGTCACCCTGTTGCCGCTGGGTGTGTTGCAGCTCTACCACTCGGTCAGCGACGGCTACTTCGAGGCGCGGTCGCTGGGTTACATCACCAGGCCCGGCAACGCGGTGATCGAATGGCTGCGAATGCCCGGTGATCTGATCTTCATCCTCGGCGGTGTGTTGCCATTTGTCTGGATAGCCTGGACTGCGCTGCGCAACTTCCGCTCCGGTTCGACGGTTCAGGAGCTGCCCGATCACCCGCTCTACACCGAGTCGCAGACCAGCGACAACGTGCCCGTGAAGGATTGATCAGTGGCTCAGCCGGCTACCTCGGTGTGGCTGATCGCCGGGTATTCACTGGCTCTGGTGGCCATCGGGTGGAGTTTCGACTCGATGGCGCGGCGGGCCTCGGAGCGCGCGGCCCGCTGGCGCACGGGACGATTCGCCTATCGGCCCGACCACGACGCCTGGGTATGCCCCCAGGACCACTGGCTGTGGCCGAGCTCGTTCGATCCGCACCAC
>NZ_JBYCLC010000211.1:0-2673 GCF_057473685.1 Mycobacterium sp. TH-M116
GCGAAGCCGGCGGTCCGCAACGCGGCGAGCACGTCGCCGATCGGCGACGGCGACACCGCCACCGTCGGCGCCAGGGCGCGCAACTGCACCCCTGCGACGGCGGGCGCCGCGAGCGCCTGGGCCAGCAGCGCCGGGTCCTCGCAGCGCACGAACGACGCGGCCATCCCGATCCGCAGCTGGCCATGCCGGCGCGCAACGTCATCGATCAGATAGGTAAGCCCCTGCGGCACTCGGTTTTTAGAGTGCTGTGTGAAAAAACTCTGCATCCAGTCGCGGGTCCTGCCGACATCGAGCGCGTGGCGGATCGACTGCTCGCTGATGCGGTACACCATCGCGGCGCCGGCCGATTCGACGGTGGCGACGGTGGCCAGCTGGTCGGCGAGGTCGCGCTTCAGGGGGCCGGGTACCACGACGGTCAGATCGGCCTGAACCAGGAAGTGGTCGATCGGTTCGGGCAACGCGCGTGCCATCGCGTCGACCGCGACGCGGGGGTCGGCGTCCACGTCCAGAAGTGCCCGGCCGGGCGTGCTGATCGCCCCTCGACCCACGAGACCCAGGGTGTGACTCTCGCTCAGCAGATCGCCGACGGGCCCCGGCTGCAGCCGCCGGGCCCAGCGCGGACGCCGCCACACCAGGGCCGCCGATGCCGCGACCGCGTCGACACTCGCGCCCGCGGGCAGCTCTGCGAGCATGCCCAGCAGCAGTCGCCGATCCAACGGCGCCGCCGTTGAGTACAGCGAAACGGACAGGGCAACATACGGTTTGGCATCCGGACTGCGGGTCCCGATCAACGCCGGACGGCCCGGCAGATCGAGCCAGGCTTCGGCCAGCAGGTGCCAACGCTCGGCGGGCGAGCTCGCGGTGAACCGGTCGATGGCCGGCGTCGGTGCCCAGTACGGTCCATCGACATTGGGGCCGTCGGTCGGCTCCGGATCAGGTGTGCCGCTGGCGATCAATCCGGCGGCGGCCGTGATCTCGAGGATCAGCCCGAGCCGCGGCTCCGCGATGCCGGTCGCCTTGGCCAGCCGCTTGAGCTCGCGGACTCCCAGTCCGCCGCTGCGCAGCTCGGGGACCGGCGCGGTGCTCAGGGTCTCGATCACCCCGTCGACTTCCCGTAGCAGGTCGACGACGGCTCCGGCGGCCGCTGCGTCGACGTCGTCGGGCGTGGTGGCCGACACCACCGGATCGGGCGCCCTCAGCTGCATCGGGCCCGGCCGGTCGCCGCGCAGCACCTGCCCGACGTGGCGGGGCAGGATGACCGTCTCGGCGTCGATGCGTCGCAGCAGGCCCAGCGCCAGCAGCTGTGGTACCGGCCGCTCCGCGGGGGCGCCCGGGGCGGCGTCCCGCGTGCGACCGATCGGAGAGCCCTCGAGCAGTTTGTCCAGTACCTCGCGCTGTGCGGGGTCGAGGTTCTCGACGAGGTCCGCGATCTGCTCGCCCGAGCGCGAGGCGTCCTCGAGGATGACCTGGCCCGGGTGCCACGGCAGTGCGGTTCCCGCGTCGGCGGCCACCCGGACGGCGGCCTCGCCCCAGGCCAGGGCGCGCTCTTTGAGGGCGTCCAGCGCGGCGATGGCGTCGGCCTGCGGGGCGCGGTCACCGATCAGCGCGAGCAGCTTGGCGCTCGGCACCGGCATCGAGTCGGCCTGCAACACCAGCAGGGCGTCGAGCACCGCCAGCCGCAGGAAGTCGAGGTCGTCGGTGGCGGCCTTGACCGACTGGTGGGCCTGTGCGCGCGCGGCGAGCGCGGCGATGCTGCCGGGTGGGGGCTGGGCCAGGTCAGGCCGCAGTCGCAGCAGCCGGATCAGCCGCTCGTCCGGCAAGTCGGCCAGCCAGGACCCCAGCGGGATGTCCGGGGTGTTGTCGGTCATTACCGATTAGCGTAGGGCCGATCAGCGTAAAGCAGCCCCCCAGGCCCGCGTTCCGCAGCGAGGATGCGTGCAGGCCAGCGCGCGCCCGCCAGACACCCCGACGCACGGACCGCAGACCTTGCGCCGCGCCGTCCGGCGCGAAATGTCAGAATGGTCGACGTGGCTGACATTGCTGAGGGCAAGGCCCGCAGAACCAAGTACGTCGACAACGGCTGGCCTGCGACGGGACCGGACGACCACGCGGTGAGTGAACTCGTGAGCGACCGAACGGGCGCCTTGTCGCCCTTCGGCGAGCTGAACTTCCCACTGCCCGCCGACGACCTGCCCTACGTACATCCGGTTACCGAAATCAACCGTTAGACGGCCACGATGGCCGAGGCGTCCGAGGCCGGGACCCCACTTTCGCACCTGGATGAGCGCGGGGCGGCCCGTATGGTCGACGTGACCGCCAAGGGCGCCACCAGACGCACGGCCGTGGCGGCGGGAACCTTTCGCACCTCGGCCCATGTGGTGGGGCTGATCTCGACCGGCGGGCTGCCCAAGGGCGATGCGCTGGCGACCGCACGGATCGCGGGCATTCTCGCGGCGAAGCGCACCAGTGACCTGATCCCGTTGTGCCATCAGCTTGCGCTCACCGGAGTCGACGTCGAATTCACCGTCGGCGAGTCGGAGGTCGAGATCACCGCGACGGTACGCAGCACGGACCGCACCGGCGTGGAGATGGAAGCGCTGACCGCCGTGAGCGTGGCCGGGCTTACGCTCTACGACATGATCAAGGCGGTTGACCCGGCCGCGCGCATCGACG
>NZ_JBYCLC010000212.1:0-60238 GCF_057473685.1 Mycobacterium sp. TH-M116
CGCTCCGGACGGAAGGCGGCCAGCAGCCAACAGGTGTCGGCGACGAGAAACAGAGTCGGACCGCCGGCCACGCAACCCAGCAGCGCGTAGGAGAAGATCGGCGTTCGATGCGCCATCCTGCGGACCTGCAGGACGATCAGAGCCAGAATCGGGACGAGGCACACGCCGAACCAGTTGAACACGATCATGCTGTACCGGATCTCCGGAAGGTGGGCCGGATCCCGATAGAACGCGGCAACCTGCTCCGCAGGCATCGTGGGTGACATCGGCGGATTGAAACCCGGAAATAGGAAGAAGCTGGCGATCCAAAGAATCAGCGCCGCGGGCAACGTCCACAGCATGATCAGCTCACCGTCGGTTCGTCTGCCCGCACCCCGCGGAACTGCTGCGCCGCTAGCGCCAATGTCGGACATCGTGACTCCTCCGCTGAGACGGCGTGGCTGCGCCCCGCTGGTCGCGAAGCTAGCCGATCGGCTAGATTGGCGTCAATAGCCGTTCGGCTAGTCTCTCTCTGTGAAGCCGGCACGAGAGCCGACGCGCGACGGACAATTGCGGGTCGTTCAGCACAGCGCCGCCCGGACGCGTGTGCTCGATGCCGCGCTGGACCTGTTCGCGCAACACGGTGTCAGCGGTACGTCGCTGCAGATGATCGCGGATGCCGTCGGAATCACCAAAGCGGCCGTCTACCACCAATTCCGGACGAAGGAACAGATCGTCATCTCGGTGACCGGGCGCGAACTCGGCCGGCTGTTGCCGGCACTGGAGGAGGCCGAGTCGCAGGACGACGGCCCCGGAGCCCGCGATGCGCTGTTAGTCCGCGTCGTGGAAATGGCGGTTCGCGACCGCCGGTTGGTACGGACCCTGCAGTTCGATCCGGTCGTGGTTCGACTGCTGGCCGAACATGAACCGTTCCAACGTTTCACGGACCGGCTCTACCGAGCGCTGCTGAGTGACGCGGGCCTGGACGGCCGGATCGAGGCCGCCATGTTCTCGGGAGCAATCAGCGCCGCCGTCATGCATCCGTTGGTCGCCGACATCGACGACGACACACTGCTCGACCGGCTTGTCAAGCTGAGCCGGCGGTTGCTGCGCCTGCATGAGAAATACCCTAACTGAGCAGTATTCGACGAACGCTCGCTCAGGTACCGTTCTCGTATGAATACAGTCGCGCGCTTCGCTGCGGCAGCGATCATGGTCGGCACCGGGCTCGGACTGGCGAGCGTGGGCACCGCGATCGGCGCTCACGCCGACAATCCCCCCGAGCCTTCCTGGCCCCCCTGGCCATTCGTGGGCTACTACTGGTGTCCGCCCCAGCCGTTTGATCCGGCCTGGGGGCCCAACTGGGAGCCCACCACCTGCCACGACGCGCACCACCGTGACCTGGACGGCACGATCCATACCTTCGATTATTGGGGGCCTAGCCCCTTCCAGGACTGGCCGGAGATTCCGAACACTCGGCCCTGAATCGGGCGGCAAATCGCGGCCTAGGTGTCGCCGCGCTCCCAGTTTTGGACACCGTCGTGCGCGTTGCAGACCAGGAAGAGCCCATCCGGCGCCTGCGCAACGTAATACGTCGGGTAGTCGGTGCACGACGAGCCCTCGTCCTTGACCCCGACCATCGGAGGTGACCGGAACCACCGGGGCTCATACCTTCTCGGCGATCCGCAGAACATCAGCCGGCCGGGCTGGGTGGCGAAGGAGACGTAGTAGTCGGCGGTCCCGAATACGTAATAGGTGCTGTTGTCGCACGGCGCACCGAGCACGCGATGCGGGATGATTCCCGGGGTGCAGTCCGGGTAGTCGCAACTATTGGGCTCGGCGGCAGCCGGGGGAACCCCGAACAAACTCAGGCCCAGCAATACCGCGACCGATGCCACCATGAAGCGCACCAAGCTACTTTGCCACGCCTGAGCCGAAATTGGGAAGGAAATTCTGCCTTCCCGAGAGCGGCCCCGTGCGCAATGCCGCCGGTGACGGCGCCGTCGCCCTCTCTGCCAGTGATAACGTGGCTCTCCGAAGGTGCGGACGAGGAGGTGATCCATGCCGCCGCGCAAGCTCCCGGCCGACCAGCCCGAATCCGATGACGGGGGGGTGAAGGACCGCATCGTCCCAGCGTCGACTTCCGTAAAAGACGTGGACGAACTCGCCCGGGCAGAAGCCCGTGCGGAGGCCGCTCGCGCTCGCGCGCTGCGGCTGCGCCGCCTGGCCGACGCGTCATCGGATGGTCAAGGCAGCCTGGCCGATGCCGAAGCCACCGACCGCAACGTGGCGTCCGCGGACGCGGGGGCGCCGCCGCCTGCCCGACGGCGGAGGCTACGTCGCCCGGGTCGCAAAGCACTGGCCGTCCTGGCCGCGTTCGGATCCATCTGCGCGTCGTTGGCGGGAAGCGGCCATCTGCTGTGGCATCACCACGAGGCGGTGCAGAAACGGCAGCGCACCGCCGAGTTCGCCGCGGCGGCCCGCAACTCGATCCAGACCATGCTGACGATCAACTCCGGCACGGCCAGAGCCGACGTGCAACGCTTCGTCGACGAGACCACCGGCCAGTTCAAGGCCGGGGTCTTGCTGTCCGCCGAGGAATTCGTCAAGGCGGTCGAGCAGTCGAACGGCAGCAGCAAGGGCACGGTACAAGCCGTCGCGGTGCAATCCATGACCGACAATTCCGCGATCGTCTTGGTCGCCGCCACCTCCGAGCTCAGCAAGCCAGGCGGTGCCAAGCCGGAATCGAAGGCGATACGGATCGTGGTCGACCTCCTCAGAGACGGCGAGCAACTCAAGATGTCAAGAGTCGAGTTCGTCCCGTGACGGTCGACGACGAGGTGGCCCAGGACCTCGCGCCACGCCCCTCGAACCGTGTCCAACGCGTAGGTCGGGTCCTGCGCCGGGGTCTGGCGCGGTGGCGTCCGATCGTGCTGACGATAGTGCTCGTTGTCTCGACCGGGTTTGCTGTGGGCTATTTCTACTTCGTGTACCGGCCTGATCTGCAAACCGACGATGCCGCAGCGCGCCAGGTCGTCAAGGCGGCAAGCGAAGGCGCGGTCGCGCTGCTGTCCTACTCACCCGACACCCTCACCCGGGATTTCAACGATGCCAAATCGCGGGTCACCGACAGCTACCTGACCTACTACCAGCAGTTCGCCGAAAAGGTGGTGGGGCTGGCGGCCATGCGTGGCCAGGTCACCACGACCGCTACCGTGGTCAAAGCCGCCGTATCGGAAATGCACCCGAATTCGGCTGTCGTCCTCGCATTCGTGACACTGAAGACGTCGAGTAAGGACAAACCTGATCCGGTCCTCACGTCGAGCAGCCTCAAGGTGGTGCTGAACAGGGTCAAAGATTCATGGCTTATTGAAAACTTCGAGGCCGTGAGCTCGGGTAGGTCATGATCAAAACCATTCCGTCATGTGCGGCACCGGTGTTAGTCTGTGAATTCGAGTTCGCTTGAAAATGGCGGCATTTAACGCGTCGAGGAGCACGTGATGCGTTCCATGAGCGTGACGCTTAGCGCAGCATTGGCGGTCGCCGGTCTGGCCGGCGGCGTGGGCACGGCCCCGTTGGCGCGGGCCTACAACGCGGCCATCAACGGCACGTATACCGCCACGGTGGTCGGACAATGGGCGAGGTCGCGGCAGGTGTACCACCAAGAGGCGACGGTGCGAAGCACCTGGAAGATCACCTCCTCGTGCTCCAACGCCTACGAATGCACCGGCCAGGTGGTCAGCGACCAAGGCTGGAGCGCACCGCTGACCATGTTCGACGGCCTCAACTGGTACGTCAAACGCGACATTCCGGACTGGGAAACCTGTCCCGACGGCACCTCACACCCCGGGACGGACTACATCATGTTCTATCCCGCCGACCCGGTAACCGGGGAGAACGTGCTCGGGTCGCCGGTTTTTGCCGGAAGCGAGCGTACGGTCGGTCCGTCCGGCGTCTGCGGCAACAATCTTCCGCTGGATGTCGCCCAGCCCTTGAGGCTCGACAAGATCGGATGACCCGGGGCGCCAAACCTTGAGGCGCGCCTGCCTTTTGAGTGTTCGAGTCAATGCTCGACCGAATGTGTGAGTCAAGCCGGGCCACGGGACGCTACGTGGCGAACAGGTCCTTCCACGTTTTGGGACCCTTCTTCGTCACCAGATCCGACTGACGGTAAGCCTGACCGTCGGGGGCGACGTAGACACCGGTGTGCGGGTCGTACTGGGCGATGGCCACCGACGGACCGGGCGCAGACGCGTAACGCCGGAAAGCACTCGGCGCAGCCGAGGGTCCCGACGGCCCGCCCGCCGCTGGGGCCGCTGCGGGCGGTGGCGCATCGTCCGGCACCCCCGGGGGCGGCACCCCCGGGGCTGGTGCGATGGGCAACACCGCCATCGGGGACGGTGGTGCACTCCGCGGCAAATCGGCCGGGGATGACGGAACATCAATCGGCGCAATCGGGGAAACCTCGCCCATCGTTGCCGCCGGGGCCGGCGGCCCCGGTGGTGGTGGTGCCGCCGGTGCAGGCGTTCCGGGTCCCCGGGGAACCGCTCCGGGGGGCATCGGCGTGCCCTCAACAGGACCGAAGATTCTTTCCCTGTTCCAGTTGACGCGGTCGTCCGGCGGGATGCCCTGCGCGATGAGATTGGGATCCAGCGGGTAGGTACCGAACGTGTGCTGCCTCATCGCCAGCGGTTCGAATGGCTTGTCGCTCTCGCAGATTTCGACTGTGGGCGCACGCTTTCCGGGCCGCTCCATACACGGGTAGTTGCGCGCACCACGCACCCCGATGGGCGAGTCCTGCGGCAGTTTGCAGTACAGCCCGTCCGGCGTGTCTATGGTGCGGGTATCGGCCGGGGAGCGCCATTGACTCGGCGGCAGGAAACCTACGGTGCACGGCGGCGGGTCACTGACGATGAGATTGAAGGCGCCCGTGGGTAATCCCTGCACCGTCTTGGTGGGAAGGAATGACTGAACCGCCGCGGTGAACGGCGGCAGCAACACCAGCATCTGCTCGATCGAGGCGTGGTAGGCCACGCCGATCTGACCAATCGTGGTGAGGTTGGCGAGCAGTACCGGCAGCGTCGGCTTGATCTGCTCGAGCAGTTGCGATGCCTCGTCGAACGCCCCGGGCCCCTTCCGCAGCAGCGTGCGGAACTGCGGATCGTCTTTGGCCACTTCCCCGGTGAATCCGGCAAGGCTGCGTGCCCAGGTTCGGATCGAGTCGGCCGTCTGCGCCTGTGCGTCGAGGAACGGGCCGGTGTCTTCGGTCAAGGTCTGCGCGCGGTCGGAGACGCCGTTGAGATCATGGGAGAGTTGTGCCGAAGAGTCGAACAACGACTGGAAGTCGTAGCCGGCGCCGTTGAATCCCTGGTACGTCTCGTCGAGCAACGTGCTGAGCTTGCCCTTGGGAATGCTCTTGAGTAAGGCATTCGACTGATCCAGCACGGGACCGATCGGCTGCGGAAGCGTCGTCTGGTCCTTGGCGATGACCGAGCCGTCACGCAGGAATGGCGCCGAGTCGGTTCGTGGCCGCAGGTCCACGTAGTACTCACCCACCGCGGAGATACTGAGCACTTCGGCCTTCAGATCCGCTGGGATCTTGGGCGAGGTATCAAGGGAGAGTGTGGCTTGCACGCCCGTGGGCGTCAGCCCTACCGCGGTCACCCTGCCGATCTGCACGCCGCGGTAGGTCACGTTGGAGAACCGGTACAGGCCGCCGGTGGCCGGCAGCTCCAGCGTGACGGTCATCTTGCCGATGCCCAGCAGCGTAGGCACCTGCATGTACCAGACCACCATGACGACCAGACCGACGATCCCCACGATCGTGAAGATCGCCAGCTGGACACGCACAAAGCGGGTCAGCATCTATTGACTCCCCTGCACCGGTGTGGCCGCGGGCGGCAGCAGATCGTTCGGCTGGGCGGTCGCGCCCGGTGGCGGCGGCCCGGGCAGCGGCGGTGCATCCGCCGACTGCGGGCTCAGCGGAGCCGGCCCGGACAGGGGTCCATACTGCGGCCCCGCGTTCGGCGGTGGCACTCCCGGTTGGAAGGGTGGCGGGTTGGGCCCTGGCATCGGTTGCCCGACCGGGCCGGGACCGGCGAGTGCCCCGGGCGCCCCGGGCGGGGCGCCGTACCTGAATTGCAGGTACGACGGGTCCCCGGGTATCGGCACTGTCTGTGCGCCCAGCCGTCCCCAGTGGGTGCCGAGCAGGATGCTCTTGCGCAGCCCGGCGTTCGTCAGGTCGATGACGAAGTATCCGTTGACGTAGTCGCCGCGGACGAACCGGTCGATGAAGCCCTGGGTCAGCGGGAATGTGGGGGCGTACGCCAGCGCCTTGTCGAGTTCCGGGCCGACATCGGCGAGCGCGCCCAGCGCCGGCGCCAGGTTTTGCAGGTTCTTGACCAAGTCGTCTCCGGCGTCGTTGACGAGCTTGGCGGTTGTGTTGCCGAACGTCCCGAGCTTGTTCAGTGCTTCGGTGATGCGCGGCCGCTCCTTGGTGAGCACGTCCAGTGCGGGTGGGATCTTGTACAGCGCCTGGGTTACCACGTCGCGCTGCGCGGCGAAGGTGGAGCCCAACCGGTTCAATGCCTGGATCGACGCCACCAGGTTGTCGCGCTGTTGATCGAGCGTGCCGATGAACTTGTCGAGGCGGCTCAGCAGATCGCGGACCTCGCCCGCGTGCCCGGACAGGGCCCCGTTGAAGTTGTGGATGATGTCGCCGAATTGGCCCAGCCCGCCGGCGTTGAGGACCACCGACAGCGACGACAGGGTCTGCTCGGTCGACGGGAAGGTCGCCGACCGGCTCAGCGGAATGGTGGCGCCCGGCCGCAGTCGCCCGGTCGCCGGCTGGCCCAAGGGGGGATTCAGCTCGAGATGCATGGACCCCAGCAGGCTGGTCTGGCCGATGCGGGCCACCGCGTTCGCCGGTATCGAAACGCCGGGATTGACCGAGACGTCCAGATTGGCGTGCCAGCCCCGCACCGTCATCTTGCTGATGCTGCCGACGATGACGTCGTCGACCATCACCGGCGAATTCGCTTCCATCGTACCGACATCGGCGATCTCGACGTGATAGGTGCTGGCACCCGGCCCGCGCCCGACGGCGCCGGGCAGCGGCAGTGAGTTCAGGCCGTTGAATGAGCATCCGGTCACGGTCAGCATGACGCAGCAGCCGATGCCGAACATCCGCCGGATGGCTATGCGCGCGCTCATGGTTGCTGACCTTGACCTGGCAGCAGCATGTCGGGCACGGTCGCGGGAGCCGGCGGCGGCTCGACCGGGATCGTCGGCGGAGGAGGCTCCGGCATGGCCGCTCCCGGAATCCGTGCCATCGGCACGGACCCCGGCGGCCCCACCGGATCACCGGGCAGCCCGGTATACGCGGACACCGCGGGTGGCAGCTCGGGCGCGGTCGGCTTCGGGCCTTCCCCGCCCGGCTTCAGCCGGTCCTCGGTGTAGATGACGTTTTTCGAGTCGAACACCGGGGCCAGGATGGGGTTGATCGGAATCGGGACATAGTTGAAGTTGAAGTACATCAACGGGTTGAACACCTTCAAGGCCGGGCTCAGATACAAGCCGCACAATTTCCCGGTCTCGTTCGCGGTGGCGTTCTCCAGGGCCCCGAGTTGCGAGCAGAAGGCGAACGTCGGATTGGTCAACTGCTGGAAGTCGACCCCGCCGCGAATGTTCCCGACATCCGGGTCGTAGGAGTTGTAGAAGTTGGCAAGCCCGTTCGGGGCAACGTGCAGAAGGTTTTTCAGCGCCATCTTGTGGTCGACGAGAACCTGGGTCACGTCGGCCAACCGCGTCAGTTGCTCAGAGGTCGCGTCCCGACTGCCCGCGACGAACCGCTGCACCTCACCGACCGCACCCGACAAATCCGTCAACGCCGCATCCAGATCCGACTTGTTGTCGTCAAGCACGCTGGTGAGGGTGGCCAACCGGTTGTCGAACTGCACGATCTGGGTATTGCTGTCCCGCAGGGCCGAGACGAACGTCTGCAGGTTCCTGATGATGTCGACGAGGTTGCCGCTGCCGTTGGCGAAGACCCGCGCCACGCCCGAAAGCTGCGCCAGCGTCTGCCTGAGCTTCTCGCCGTTGTCCCCGCCCAGCGCGTCTGCGGCACTGTCGATGAAACGTGCCACCGACGGTGTGGACACCTTGCTATTGGGACCCAATTCGGTTGCCAGACGCATCAACTGGATCTTGACCTGGTCCCATTCGACAGGTATCGCCGTCCGGTCGATCGGTATCACGGCACCGTCGCGCATGGTCGGACCGCTCGACCGGTAGGCCGGGGTGAGCTGGACGTAACGTGCGGCCACCAGATTCTGGGCGACGATCACCGCCTTCGCGTCCGCGGGAATGGACACGCCGTGGTCGACGTGCATCACCAACTTTGCCCGGGTGCCCTGCGGCTGGATCGACTCGATGGTGCCGACCTTCATACCCGACACCCGCACGTCGTCACCGGGATAGATCGCGGTGGCGGTCGGGAAGTAGGCGGTGATCGTCGTCGCGCGAAAGAACGTGTTGCGGATGGCGACCGCCGTGCCGACGACAACCAGCCCGGCCAACGTGATCGCCAGCCCGACCTTCAGCGTGCCGCGCGGTATCTCCCCAAGCCCCGTCATTGCGACCCCCCCGGCATGAAGTTGAACGGGAACGGGAAGAATGCCCGCGGCCCGGCGTTGTCCGGCGGTGAGCCGGGCTGTCCGTAGGCGCGGAAGCCGAAGCTGTAGTCGAACAACCATTGGAAGAAGGGCATGAAGAACTCGTTGGGGATGAACGAGTTGTAGTAGAACCCGTTCGACACCGTTTCGCCCCCTTGGACCGCGAGCTGCGCCAGGCCGGGAAGGCTTTTGGCGATGTTGTCCTTGTTCTTTTGCAATATCGCTGTCACATGGTTCAGCTTCTCCAGCGACGGCGCCAGTTTGGATTCGTTGTCGTGCACCAAGCCGGTCAGCTGCGTGGCCACCGCCGACGTGCTCTCCAGCAGCCGCACGATCGCCTGGCGGCGCACCACCAGCATCGACACCAGGTCGTTGGCGTTCAGGATCAGCGTGTTGAGTTGCTGACTGCGTTGCGACAGGATGCCGGTGAGATCGCCGGCGCCCTTGAGCAGCTCACCCAGAGTCCTGTTGCGCGCATTGAGGGTTTGGGAGAGCCGGGACACCCCGTCGAATGTGGGACCCAGTTGCGGAGCAATCTCGTTCAGCGTCGCCGAGAGTGTATCGAGAGACTGGTTGAGCACACCGGTGTCGGTGCCTTCGACGTCGCTGGTGAGGTTCTGCACCGCCTCGGACAACGAATAGGGCGAGGAGGTGCGCGACACCGGGATGACGGTCATCGGACGTAAGGTGCTGCTGCCGGCCGATTCCAGGGTGAGTATTCGCTGACCCAGCAGCGAACCCGTCCTGATGTGCGCCGTGCTGGCGGACCCCAGCAAAACGTTCCCCTTGACGGTGAACGTCACCAGAACGTCGCCGTGGTCCAGGGACATCTCGGACACGGTCCCGACTTTGATTCCCGAGACCGTGACCTCGTTGCCGGTCGCCAGACCGCCGGCGTCGGCGAACAGCGCCTGGTAGCGGACCGTGGTGGCCCGTTGCAGGAGTTGGTCTGGGTTCAGCCCGACGGCGATGATCAGAATGATCAAGACGACGCCGATAAAGCCCGGCTTGATGAGCTGGCCGCCTCGATACTTATTCATTGGGATCCTTGGGCTCCGCGCACCTGCCGGTGGTCTGGTGTCCTATGCCCACCTTCACCGTCCGGTACTGTAAATCGGACACCCACAGCTCCAGCCCGCACAGGTAATAGGTCAACCAGGCACCGTCGGCGCCCTGCCTCCTCATTTTCCTGATGTTGTGCGGCAACTTCTGCAACGAGATGTCGATGACGTTCTTGTCGTCGCTGTCCAGCAGCGGCGCCAACCGATTCATCTGGTCCACGGTGTCGCCCAATGGCTTCCGGGCGCGGCTGAGCAGCTCCGCGATCGAGGCGGTTCCATTGTCCAGGGCGGTGATGGCGGTGCCGATGGTGTCACGGTCATTGGACAGTCCGCTGATCAGCTTTTCGAGCCTGTCGATGGCGCCGGAGAATTTACCGCCGTCCTTGTTGACGGTGGCCACCACGGTGTTGAGATTGTCGATGAGCTGCTGCACCGTTTGGCTGTTGTCGGCCAGCGTGTTGGAAAAAGATGTCGTCTTCGCGAACAGCGAATTCAGCGTTGTGCCCTCGCCCTGAAAAACCTGAATCAGCGCAGCGCTGAGTTGGTTGACATCTTGCGGATTCAGGCCCTGCGTAACGGGTTTGAGCCCGCCGAGCAGCAGATCGAGGTCGAGCGCCGGCGCGGTCCGATCGATCGGGATCTCCGACCCGGGCGGCAACACCCTGGTGGACCCGGGACCTTCGACGAGTTCGAGGTAACGGTCACCGACGAGGTTGAGATAGCGGATCATGGCCCTCGTGCCGTTGGTGAGCACGACGCTGCGGTCGGCGTCGAATTTCACCAGCACCTTTTTGTCCGGGAGCAACGAGACGCTGCCGATCGTGCCCACCCGGACGCCGGCGACCCGGACCGTCTGTCCGGGCTTCAACCGCGAAACATCGTTGAAGAGAGCCGAATACCTTGCCGTCGAGCCGGTCGTGTACTGCCCGAAGATGAAGAACAACGACACCGTCAACAGCGTCATGACGAGCGCGAACGCCCCGAACTTGATGATCATCCCGCGCGAGCCCGTCATCCGGGCTGCCCAACCTGGAACGAGTTGCGCGGCGGCCCGTCGATCGGGCCGTACAGCAACTGCTTGAGCGCGTCGGAGTTCAACAGCAACTGCTGGTTGCCGTACTCCTGAGGATTCGCGCCGACGTCGGCGATCACGAATTCCGGCGATTTGTTGTAGGGCACCACCGGAAGATTCTCGCACCGCGGCCCGCCGGTCGCGGCCACCTTGGGCAAGTTGCTCGGGTAGCGGAAACGTTCGGCGCCAAAACCAAGAAAGACCTGCGCGTAGATCATCGGCTCCGGGTTGTTTGGCGCATGGAGGTTCTCCAGTGAACCCTTGGTAGCACACCACAGGGCCTGGTGGTATTCGTTCAGCAGGTTCGTGGTGGGCACCAGTAGATGAAGGACGTCGGTCAGCGGCTGCCGGTTGGCACCGAGCACGTCATTGCCCGTGTCGGCCAACCCGATTGAACTGAGCAGGAACGCGTCGAGATTCTGTTGCTCGTCGACGATCGACTTGCTGATCTTCACCGTGTTGTCGATGGTGGCCAAAAGGTGCGGCGCCGCGTCGGCATACGCGTTGCTCACGACGGGCAGTGCCTCGAGGTCGTGGCTGAGCGCGGGAAGACTCGCATCCTGCTTGGCCAGAAAGGCGTCGAGGTCGGAAAACGTCTGGCCGATCTTATGACCCCGACCGTTCACCGCCGAGGCGATCGCGCCCAGGGTTTCGTTGAGCTTGGCAGGATCGATCGACGACAGCACCGACGTCAATTGCTGGAATACGGTGTTGATTTCGACGGTGACGTCCTTGTTCTGCAGGACGGCACCAGGCTGGAGGTGCTGCGGTGCGGGGTCGGCGGGCGGTACCAGGTCCACGAATTTGGCACCGAAGACCGATGTCGATGCGATGTCGACGAGCACATTGGCAGGAATGAGATGCATTTGCGACGGCTGCATCTCGAGGTTCAGAACGGCTTGACCGTTGGGCCGCACGTCAATCGAGCCGACCTTGCCGACCTCGACGCCGCGCATCTTCACCTTCGCTTCCGGGTTCATCACCAAGCCGGCGCGCGGCGACACCACGGTCACCGGCACGGTCTTGGTGAAACTGCCCTGAAACAGGCCCAACGCGATTGCGACGATGATGCCCACCGCAACGATCGTCCCCAACCCGGCGAGGGGCCGCGCATAGGACTGCGCGCCAAAATTGCGGCCGGGCGATGCCGCGACGGGTCCAGCGGAGCTGTCTGCTTCAGAGCGGTCGATGGGACCGGGCCCGAAGTTGCGCGTCACTTTCCTTTCACCGCCTTTCCCTAGCCAGACAGGTTGAAGTTGCCGTTGGAGCCGTAGATGGACAGCGAAACCAGCAGGATCACCGACACCACCACGATCAGCGAGGTGCGCACCGCGTTACCGGTGGCCACCCCCACGCCGGCCGGCCCGCCGGAGGCGAAATAGCCGTAGAACGTATGGATCAACAAAATTGTCAACGCCATCGCCACGGCCTCCAAAAACGACCAGAACAAGTCGATGGGATTCAAGAACGTGGTGAAGTAGTGGTTATACAACCCGCTGGACTGACCGAACAGCACCGTCGTGATGAACTGACTGGCCATAAACGACAACACCACCGCGATGCTGTAGAGCGGCGTGATCGCCAGCATCCCGGCCACGAGCCGGGTGCTGACCAGATACGAAACCGGCCGAATCGCCATCGATTCCAGCGCGTCGATTTCTTCGTTGATCCGCATCGCGCCCAGCTGCGCGGTCACCCCGGCGCCGAAGGTGGCCGCCAAACCGATTCCCGCGACGATCGGTGCGGCGATGCGCACGTTGATGAAGGCCGCCAGGAATCCGGTGAGCGCCTCGATACCGATGTTGCCCAGCGAGCTGTAGCCCTGCACCGCCAGCGTGCCGCCGGCGGCCAGCGTCATGAAACCGACGATCGCCAGCGTCCCGCCGATCATCGCCAAAGTACCGGCACCCATGCTGATTTCAGCAATCAGGCGAATGATTTCGCGGCGGTAGTGGGTCATCGCGAAGGGTACGCCGGCAATCGCCCGGCCGTAGAACAGCGTGTGATCGCCGATTCGGCCCAGGGTGCCGGCCGGCTTGTGAAGTTGTCGCGACAAACGCGGGTAGACGGCTCTCAGTTGCGTCACAACGTGTCCTTACACCTCCTTCGAGCTACTGCTTGGAAGAAAATCGGATACCGATGGCCGTGACGACCACATTGACGACGAGCAACGACATGAACGCAAAAACCACCGTTTCGTTGACGGCGTTGCCCACCGCCTTGGCACCGCCACCCGACACCGTCAGCCCGCGATAGCACGCGACCAATCCGGCGATCAGGCCGAAAAGCGCCGCCTTGATGCATGAAATGACCACCTCGGGCACGCCGGTCAGCAGTGTGATTCCCGCCGCGAACGCCCCGGGATTCACGTCTTGGACGAACACCGAAAAGACGTATCCGCCCACGATGCCGATGATGACGACCAGGCTGTTCAGCAGTAGTGCCACCAAGCCCGCGGCCAGCATGCGTGGTGTCACCAAGCGCTGGATCGGGTTGATACCCAGTACCTCCATCGCGTCGATCTCTTCACGGATCGTTCGCGACCCCAGG
Organism: Mycobacterium sp. TH-M116; assembly: GCF_057473685.1. NCBI lineage: Bacteria > Bacillati > Actinomycetota > Actinomycetes > Mycobacteriales > Mycobacteriaceae > Mycobacterium > Mycobacterium sp. TH-M116. Next base: position 13,335 of record NZ_JBYCLC010000212.1, read on the forward strand.
TCCGCGCACATCGCCGTCGCGCCGGAGCCCGCCACGATCAGCACCGTCACCAGTGGGCCGACCTGGGTGACCGCACCGAACGCGGCACCCGCACCGGACAGGTCGGCGGCACCCAGTTCCCGCAACAAGACGTTGAGCGTAAAGCTGACCAGGACGGTGAACGGAATGGCCACCAACAAGGTCGGCACGATCGCGACGCGCGCCACAAACCACGACTGCTCTAAGAACTCGCGCCACTGGAACGGCCGGCGAAACAAAAATTTCACCGCATCGGCCGACATGGCGAACAAGCCGCCGACTGCCTGCATGGGCTTGGAGCCGCGCCCCAGCGAGATGCCGGCAGTCCAGCGCTCTGCGCCTCTACTCGCCATCGCTAGCACCCGCTTTCGGAGTTGCGGCCCGCACCGACTGTGGAGATGTCGCACCGTAACGAACAACGCCGTCCGCCAAACCGATCCGGGGCCACCGGACCCGGCCGGCGGTCACGGCTCCGAGTCGACCGACCTCACGCCGGTCCTCCGTTCTGTCGCGTGAGCCGGCGCTTGCACAACGAGGATGCCGAACGAGGCCCCTCGTCGTGAAGCGTCGGGCGATTATTACTCATTCCGCGACCAGGCGGAGCGAAAACAGCATAACCGTTATCGGGCGGCGCACAAGGTCGACTCGGACAGGCCTGGCGACTCCAGTCTCGGTAGTGCTCACGTGACGGCACCGGCCGTCTTGAGCTCGATGATGCGGTCCCAATCGAGTCCGATTTGCAGCAGGATCTCGTCGGTGTGTTCGGCGAATCCGGGCGCCGGCCCGGACTGTGGCGCGGTGACGTCGAATTGGACCGGGTTGGCGACGAGTTCGAGTTCGCCCGCGCGGACCATGTACTCGTTGGACCGGATCTGGACGTCATCGGCGGCCTGAAGAGTGTCCTGCACCGGGGCCCACGGACCGGCGAGCGTGGCAAAGCGTTGGCTCCACTCGGCCAGCGTGCGGGTCGCGATGGCTTTGGTCAAGATCTGCACCGCGTCCGCGGTGTTGGCGGCGATCTTTTCCGCCGTGGCAAAGCGCGGGTCGTCGGCCAACTCCGGCAGGTCGACGTGCCGGCACACGTCGGCCCAGAACTTGGTGGGCTGCATCATCACCAAGGAGATATAGCGGCCGTCGGATGTCGCGTACACCCCCACCAGGGGGTTGACCGGCGAGCCGTGCACACCGGGCGGCGGCGCCTCCAGCCGCTGACCCAGGTGATTGGTCAGCGCGACCGTGTGCCCCATCGACCACAGGCCGCTGCCCAGCAGCGATACGTCCACGACCGAGGGCTCGCCGGTGCGCTCCCGCTTGAGCAGCGCCGCCGCGATGCCGCCGGCGAGGTTGGTACCCGAGATCGTGTCGCCGTAGGCGGGCCCGGGCGGCCCGATCATGCCCGGCATTCCGGGCGGCGTGATGGTGGCGGCGGTTCCGGCCCGGCACCAGAAGGCGGTCATGTCATAACCGCCCTTCTCGGACTCCGCACCGCGGGGGCCCAGCGCGCTGCCGCGCGCATAGATGATGTCGGGGTTGACCGCGCGGATGTCCTCGACGTCGATGCCGAACTTCGTGCGGTGTCCCGGCAGGAAGCTGGTGAGGAACACATCCGAGCGGCGGGCCAGCTCGTGCAGCACGTCCCTACCCTCGGGCACCGACATGTCCAGCCCGATGCTGCGCTTGAGCCGGTTGGCGTGCTCGATGTTGGGGTTCGGGTCGCCTTCGACGCGCAGCATGCCGGTCTGGCGCAGGCCGCGCTGCGGGTCACCGGTCACCGCGTGCTCGACCTTGATCACGTCGGCGCCCCATTCGGCCAGCACCGCGCCGGCCGACGGGACGAACCCGTACATGGCGACCTCCAGGACGCGGATGTCCTCCAGCGGCCTCACGCGTCACCCCCCATGACCGGGACGGCGAACGTCTTCGGTTCCAGGAACTCCTCGAGCCCGGCCACACCCATCTCGCGGCCCACGCCCGACTGCGTGAAAAAGCCCCGCGACTCCCGCTCGCCGGGGTCCTCGGTGACCAGACGACCGCCGATCAGGAGCCGGCTGTCGCCGCACGACTCGGGCGCGGCACCTGCGACTGCCTGGACGGTGTCCTGCGCCGGCATTCGTACCCCCGATTGTGGTGACCGTCACGAAAACTTCGTTCTCTTACCGGGCGAATCTTACATTCGTATCTCGAAAATTCAAGAAAGTCTCGTGGTCGAGATCAGCCCGCTGACCAGCGGCGCACACGCTCCCGCGGCCGGTCAACAGGCCCTCCGGCGCTGGCTGAGCGCTATTTCGCGACGACCTTGCATGCCAATCCGGTTCGAGAGTACGGTTCTCGTAATTGCAAGGGAGATTCTTTGTGACTGAGATGGGCATGTTGGCGGCGGGGACTCGTCCGGCGATGGGCACATGACGACCGCCGTGGTGACCGGCGGCGGATCCGGCATCGGTCTGGCCGTGGCGAACCGCCTGCGCGCCGACGGTCTCGACGTCGCCACGATCGACCTGAATCCGTCCGACGCCGATTTCGCCTTCACCGCCGACGTCACCGACCGCTCGCAGGTGGACGCCGCCCTGTCGACGATCCGCGCCCAGATGGGTCCGGTGACGGTACTGGTCAACGCCGCGGGCCTGGACGGCTTCAAGCGTTTCAACAACCTCGCGTTCGAGGAATGGCAGCGCGTCATCGACGTCAACCTCAACGGCGTCTTCCACATGATCCAGGCGGTGCTGCCCGACATGGTCGAGGCCGGGTGGGGACGGATCGTCAACATCTCCTCGTCGAGCACGCATTCCGGGGTTCCCTATATGAGCCACTACGTGGCGGCCAAGTCCGCGGTCAACGGGCTGACCAAGTCGCTGGCACTCGAGTACGGGCCCACCGGCATCACGGTCAACGCCGTCCCGCCGGGGTTCATCGACACCCCGATGCTGCGCAGTGCCGAAAAAAACGGGTTCCTCGGCGACATCGAGCAAAACATCGCGCGCACCCCGGTGCGCCGGATGGGCAAGCCGGAGGACATCGCGGCCGCGTGCGCCTTCCTGGTGTCCGAGGAGGCCGGCTACATCACCGGCCAGATCCTCGGCGTCAACGGCGGTCGCAATACCTGAGCACCCGGCAAGCAACTGGAGGGAGAAGCGGTGGGAGACGGTGCGGTGCGCCTGGCCGAGGAAGGCGCCGACATGAAGGGCGAGCCACCGCTGCAGGCATCTGGAACGCCCGACCCGCGCTGACACCGAGCCGCACGACTGACCGCCACGACTTGTGAGGAGACACCGTTGAAGGTCTGGGTTGATCCGCAGCGCTGCCAGGGCCACACCCTGTGCTCGATGATCGCGCCGGATTCGTTCGCGCTCAGCGACATCGACGGCAGTTCGTCGCCCATCGACGAACTGGTGCCGGTCGAGCGGCAGGCCAGGGTGCGCGAAGCCGCGCAATCTTGTCCAGAGCAGGCCATCATCATCACGGACGACACCTCAAGGGAGACAGTGCTTTGAGTGTCGACGACGCCGTGAGCCACGGCGACCGTAAAAAGCACCGCTACGACTTCGAGCGGCATTCCCCGGAGTACCGCTCGAAGTTCGAGCACATCGCCAGGGAGATGCACGCCAAGTGCCCGATGGCGTGGAGCGACACCTACGGTGGGCACTGGGTCGCGGCGGGCAGCCACGAGGTGTTCGAGCTCGCCCGCTGCCCCGCGGTGTCCAACGACCACGACATTCACAACGAACGCCGCGGCTACAAGGGCATTTCAATTCCCACCGCCAGCCGTGTCAACCAGGTGCGGGGCGGCATCCTGGAGATGGACAACCCTGAGCACCATACCTACCGCAGCGTGCTCAACCCCTACCTGTCACCGGCCGCGGTCAAGCGCTGGGAGCCCTTCGTCGACGACGTGACACGCGCCTGCCTCGACGAGAAGATCGAGGGGGGCAGCATCGACTTCGTCGACGATCTGGCCAACGTCGTTCCCGCCGTGCTGACGCTGGCGATGATGGGTATCCCGCTGAAGAACTGGAAGATGTACAGCGAGCCCACCCATGCCGCGGTGTACACCCCCGAGCACTCCCCCGACATCCAGCGGGTCACCGAGATGCACCGGCAGATGGGGATCGACCTGGTCAACAACATGATCGAGATCCGCAACAATCCGCGGCCCGGCCTGGTCAATGCACTCCTCAAGATGCGGATCGACGACGAACCAGCTCCCGAACTGGAGATCCTCGGCAATCTCGGATTGATCATCGGCGGCGGCTTCGACACCACGACGGCCTTGACCGCCCATGCGCTGGAATGGCTTTCCGAGCATCCCGCCGAGCGCGAGTTACTCAGCCGGGAACGCGAAACCCTGCTCGACCCGGCCACCGAGGAGTTCCTGCGCTTCTTCACCCCGGCGCCCGGCGACGGCAGGACGTTCTCCGACGACGTCGAACTCGACGGCACCCTGTTCAAAGAGGGTGAGCGGCTGTGGATTTCGTGGGCCATGGCCAACCGCGACCCGTCGGTGTTCCACGACCCGGACGAGATCGTCCTCGACCGTAAGGGTAACCGGCATTTCAGTTTCGGCCTCGGCGTGCACCGCTGCGCCGGATCCAACGTAGCCCGCACGGTCTTCAAATCCATGCTCGCGGCGGTTCTCGACCGGATGCCCGACTACCGCTGCGACCCCGAGGGCACCATCCACTACGAGACCATCGGCGTCATTCAGGGCATGCGCAAGCTGCCGGCCACCTTCACGCCAGGCCCCCGGGTCGGAGCCGGCCTGGACGAAACCCTGGACAAGCTGCAACGCGTCTGCGACGGGCAGGAACTCGCCCGCCCGATCACCGAACGCAAGGAAGCCGCCGTCATCGACGGGTGACCCCGCGCGGTAGGCCGAGCACCCGCTGCGCGATGATGTTGCGCTGGATCTCCGAGGTGCCCCCGGCGATCGTCCCGGAGAAGCTGCGGGCGAAGCGCTCGAACCAGCTGGCGAAATAATGGTCGAGGTTCATGTGCGCATACGGCCCGCTCTGCCCCGGGTGGACCAGCCCGTCGGGCCCGGCGGACGTCAAGGCGAGATCCATCGCACGCAACTCGGCCTCGGACCCGAGCAGCTTGAGCACCGAGATCGCCGAGGTGTCGTCCTCGCCGCGGGCCGCGCCGGCCAGCGCCGCCGAGCCCAACAGACGCAGGGCCTGCTTGTCCATGATCGCGGTGGCGTACTGGTCGCGCTCCACCGCGGTGGACGGACGGAAGTCGGCGATCATGTTGTCGAGGCGGTCGGCGAAGCCCAGCCACATCATCGTGCGCTCGTGGCCGAGCGATCCGTTGGCCACCCGCCAGCCCTCGTTCAGCGCACCGACCAGGTTCTCGGCCGGCACCCGCGCGTCGGCGAAGAACACCTCGTTGAAGTCCGGGTCGCCTGCGGAGCAGATGGACGGAAACGGCCGGCACTGAACGCCCGGGGTGTCGGTCGGGATCATCAGTGCACTGATGCCCTCGTGTTTGGGCGCATCGGGGTTGGTCCGCACGAAGGTCAGCAACACGTCGGCGTCGTGGGCCCCCGAGGTCCACACCTTCTGGCCGTTGACCACGAAGTGGTCGCCTTGCGAATCTGAGCAGAGCACCGCCCGGGTCCGCAGCGAAGCCAGGTCGGAGCCGGCGTTCGGCTCGCTCATGCCCAGCGACGCGGTGATCTCGGCGCGCAGGATCGGCACCGCCCAGCGGCGCTTCTGCTCGTCGCTGCCGAACGACAACAGCGATACCGCAACGATGTTCACACCCTGCGGGTTGAAACTGTGATAAATCCGCCGGCGGCTGAGTTCGTCCAGGTAAACGAACTGCTGGACCACCGTTGCGTTGCGGCCGCCGAACTCCGGGGGCTGGCCGGGCAGCAGCCAGCCGTTGTCGAACAGCAGCCGCTGCCAACGGCGCGCCCATCCCGGCATGTGAGAGACCGACCGCGGACGATCGAGCGTTTCGCTTGCGGGAGGGAGGTTTTCATCGAGGAAAGCAGCGAGGTCCGTGCGGAACGCCTCGACGTCGGGATCAAAAGTCAGTTGCACGGTACTCCTCCGCGATTCGCGCTCGATGTTCCGCGGCTCCGCCGAGCATCAACTCCCCCGCTTTCGCCCGCTTCAGCGCGAACTGCAGGTCGTTCTCCCAGGTGAACCCCATGGCGCCGAAAAGCTGCAAGCCGTGCCGGAATACCAGCGCCTGACACTCCCCCGCCGATGCCTTGGCCATCGCGGCCGCCAGCCGACGCCGTGGGTCGTCGGCCGCAATCGTCAACGCCGCGAAGTACGCCAGCGCACGGGCCCGTTGCACCGCGACGTGCATGTCGGCCGCCTTGTGCTGCACGGCTTGGAAGGAACCGATCGGAACACCGAACTGGTGCCGGTTGCGGACGTGGTCGAGGACCAGATCGAGGATGCGCTGGCACGCCCCCACCATCGTGACCGCCATGCCGGCCAGCGCCACGTGGTGTGCACGTTCGGCGTCGACGGTGAGCCTCGCATCGTCGGGCACCCGCACTCCGCAGAACGACAGGTCGGCGACGTGTAGCACCGGGTCGAACATTGCGGAACGGCGGGCCGACACCGCGCCCGGCTCGGCGAGGAACACCCCGGCTTCGGTGACCACCGCAAGCCGATCGACGCGATCCCCGTCGAGGACGTGGCGAGCAGTTCCGTCCAACACCCAGCCGTCGGCATCGCGGTGCGCGGTCACCCCGGCGTGTACGACCGTGCCGGACTCGTGCGGGTCGAAGCGCTCCGCCGCCAACGGAGCGAACTGGCTCATCGTCGCCAGGAACGGGGTGGGGTCGGTCGCGTGCCCCAACTGCTCGAGCACGATGGCCAGCTCGACCATGCTTCCCGGCTCGCCCAGTTCGGTCCAGCCCTGGTCCACGTAGGACTTCCACAGTGGGCTCGGGTCAACGCCGTCTTCGGCGACGCTGCGCACCAGCGAGGGTGGACACTGCTTGCTGAGCGCGTCGCGCACCGTGGCCTGCCACAGCCGTTGATCGGCATCGAATTCCAACAGCATCCCGGCCGCCTCCTGTCGTCACCGCCTTGGCGAGAATACCATTCTCACCGGCGAAAGTAATGATCTCTTCAAACGGCCATCGACCATCGACCAAGGCCGGCGCGGGGGCATCGGCGGGACGGAACGCCGCCGGGATGCACTGAGAATGCTATTGTCAACACTGAAGAATGACACTTACCGATGTGACGCCACAATCGACAACTACCAGGCCGGATGTCTAACCGAAACGCTTACCGGAAACGGCTTGATCGAAGCCCGCCGAGAATGTTAGCTTCTCTATCATATGGGCGAGCCCGCCTCGCTGTGGCTACCGAAGCCAGAGGATGGCTTTCGTGATCGAACACCCTGACGGAACCCACACGCCGCTGATCGACGCCAGCGTGCACATCTTCTTCCCGTCCAACAAGGACTTGCGCGCCGTGCTGCGCGAGCCGTTCAAGAGCCGCGGTTTTCCCGACTACGAGATGGACTGGTACGGGGCGCCGGGGGGCGAGTACGCTCCGAACGCCGAGGGCCCGGACGGTCAGTATCCAGGTTCGGATCCCGAAGTGGTTGCCCACGAGCTTTTTTCGAAGCGCGGCGTCGATGTGGCAATACTGCACCCGATGGGGCGCGGCATCATGCCCGACCGGCACCTGGGCAGCGCGCTGCACGCCGCGCACAACGAGATGATGGTGTCGCGCTGGCTGGATTCCGAGAAGTCCGGCGACCGGTTCCGGGGAACCATCCGGGTCAACCCCGACGACATCGCCGGTGCGTTGCGGGAGATCGAGAAGTGGCGGGATCACCCGCGCGTCGTCCAGATCGGCGTTCCGCTGCAGTCGCGCGAACTCTACGGCAAGCCGCAGTTCTGGCCGCTGTGGGAGGCCGCCGTCGACGCGAATCTCCCTGTTGCGGTACACATCGAGGTCGGCTCGGGCGTCGCGTCGCCACCCACGCCGTCCGGGAACACCCGAACCTACGAGCAGTACGTCGGCTTCATGGCGTTGAACTACCTCTACCACCAGATGAACATGATCGCCGAAGGGGTTTTCGAGCGCTTCGCCGGCCTCAAGTTCGTCTGGGCCGACGGCGCCGCGGACTTCCTGACGCCGTTCATCTGGCGGATGGACTGCTTCGGCCGGCCCCACCTGGAGCAGACGCCCTGGGCGCCGCGAATTCCCAGCGACTACCTGGCCGATCACGTGTATTTCGTGCACGGCAGCCTCGACGGCCCTCCCCGGGACGCCGCGTTCGCCGGCGAATGGTTCGGCTTCACCGGCAAGGACGACATGGTGATGTTCGGCTCGAGCTATCCGCACTGGCAGTGCGCCGACGCCACGAAGCTGCCCGCGGCTCTGTCGGCCGAGCAACGCGAGAAGCTGTGCTGGCGCAACGCGGCCGGCTTGTACGGGATAGACATCGCCGTCGGATCGGGCGCACAGTAGAGGAAGACAAGGAAGACGGAGGAGTGTCGAGATGACGCTGACCCATATGCACGAACGGGTTCCCGCCGCCGAGCGCATAGCCGTCCGGTGCGTCGACTCGGATGTCCACCCGACGCCCAAGCGCGGAGAACTGCTTGCCTACATCCCCGAACCGTGGCGCAGCAAGTACTTCCTCACCCGCAAGGTAGGCGAGCAGATCTACTACGACGCCCCCGACTACGCACACAGCTATGCGATGCGCGTGGACACCTTCCCACCCGACGGCGAATTCCCCTGCAGCGACCCGGACATGGCGTTCCGTCAGCTGATCATGGAGGCGGGCTCCGACATCGCGATCCTGGAACCCGCCGCCTACCCGGCACGCCTGCCCGAAGCCCAGCACGCGATGGCGTGCGCCCTGAACGACTGGCAGGCCAACCACTGGCTGGACAGCCACAACAACTGGCACGAGCGGTGGCGCGGCTCGATCTGTGCCGCCGTCGAGGAACCGGACGCCGGTGTGCGCGAGATCGAGCGCTGGGCGGGGCACCCCTACATGGCGCAGATCCTGATCAAGGCCGAGCCGCGGCCGTCCTGGGGCCACCCGAAATACGACCCGATCTGGGCGGCGGCCACCAAGCACGACATCACCGTGAGCTGCCACCTGTCCCGCAGCCACTTCGACGAGTTGCCGACGCCGCCGGTGGGCTATCCCAGCTACAACCACGACTTCATGGTCACCTACTCGCTGCTGGCCGCCAATCAGGTCATGAGCCTGATCTTCGACGGCGTCTTCGACCGATTCCCGACGCTGCGAATCGTGTTCGTCGAGCACGCGTTCACCTGGATCCTGCCGCTGATGTGGCGCATGGACGCCATCTACGAGGCCCGCAAATCCTGGATGGACATCACGCGCAAGCCGTCCGAATACGTCAAGGACCACATCAAGTTCACCACCCAGCCGCTGGACTACCCCGAAGACAAGACCGAGTTGACCCGCGCCCTGGAGTGGATGGAGTGCGACAAGATCCTGCTCTACTCCTCGGACTACCCACACTGGACGTTCGACGACCCGCGCTGGCTGGTCAAACACCTACCCAAGGCGGCCCGCGAAGCGGTGATGTTCACCAACGGCATCGCGACATATCACCTCCCCGAGACGGTTCCGGTGCTCGAGGGTCAGGTCCGGGTGTTCTGAGTTGACAGAAGAACTCGCCGAGCGGCCCCAGCAGCGTCTGGCTCAGGGCCGCGAGCACGTCGTCGCGACGGTGGCCGAGATCCCGCCCGGAACCCACAAGCTGGTCCCCATCGGCCGGCACGGGGTCGGGGTCTACAACGTCAACGGCACCTTCTACGCCATCGCGAACTACTGCCCACACCAGGGCGGGCCGCTGTGCTCGGGCCGCGCCCGCGGCCGCACCGTCGTCGACGAGACCGCGGCCGGCGACGCGGTCATGGTCCGGGACCTGGAGTACATCTACTGCCCCTGGCATCAATGGGGTTTCGAGCTGGCGACCGGCACGACAGCGGTCAAGCCGGAGTGGAGCATCCGCACCTACCCGGTGCGGGTGGTCGGCAACGACGTTCTGGTGATGGCGTGACACTACAGGAGAGTCTGTGTCTTCTATCGAAGTAAACGGGGGCAACGTAGTCTACGAAATCCTCGGTGAAACAGGTGATCTCATCGCCATGACGCCGGGCGGGCGGTTCAGCAAGGAAATCCCGGGGCTGCGCCCGCTGGCCGAGGCACTCGTCGCCGGCGGGTACCGGGTGCTGCTGTGGGACCGGCCGAACTGCGGCGCCTCCGACGTGCAGTTCTACGGGCAGAGCGAGTCGCATATGCGCGCCGAGACGCTGCACAAGCTGGTGACCGGGCTGGGCTTCGAGTGCTGCATCCTCGCCGGGGGCTCGGGTGGCGCAAGGGATTCCATCCTCACGACGATGCTCTACCCCGAGATGGTCTCCAAGCTCGTGGTGTGGAACATCGTCGGCGGCATCTACGGCACCTTCGTGCTGGGCTCCTACTACATCGTGCCGAGCATCCTCGCCGTGCGGGGTACCGGCATGGACGGCGTGGTGAAGGTGCCGGAATGGCGGGAGCGGATCGAGGAGAACCCCGACAACAAACAGCGGTTCCTCGACTTCGACTCCGGCGAGTTCCTCAAGGTGATGTTGCGCTGGCTGAACGCGTTCGTGTCCAAGCCCGGCCAGACCATTCCCGGCGTCGAGGACGAGATGTTCGACCGGATCAAGGTTCCCACGTTGATCATCCGGGGCGGCGAGAACGACATGGATCACCCGAAGCGGACGTCGCTGGAGGTCAGCTGCCTGATCAAGGGATCCAAGCTCATCGACCCGCCCTGGCCCGAGGACGCCTGGGAACGCGCCTCCGAGGACCGCGCGGCGGGCCGGGTGCAGCACTTCAACATGTTCGACACCTGGGTGCAGGCCGCCCCCCCGATCCTGGAATTCCTGGGCTCCTGATGCGTTCACACGGTGCGGATGTGCACCTCGCAGTTCAGCGACGCCTCGAGCGCGGTGTGGATCCGGCTTTCCGGGACGCGATCGAGGTCGGCCTCGCACAGCGTCACGTGGACGATGTCGAAGCCGTCGTCGCCGGGCGTGCGAACGATCTCCCCGGTCAGACCGAACGCCGACAGCACACCGTGCGCATCGTCGTCGGTGCCCCTGCTGACAAAGGTCACCACCCCGGCGGCCGGGGCAGTGCCGAATGCTTTGGCGCACAGGCTGATCGCCTTCTCCTTGAGGGCCTCGGCGTCGTCGCCGGCGATGAGCAGCTCCGCCTCCCGGCGGCCCGGCGGCATCGCGGCGAGGTCGCTGTGGACGACGTCGGCACCCCGTTCGCGGGCGAGCCCGGGGAGCGCCGCCATGCCCTGGCCTAGTTGTGCGGGAGTCAGCAGACCCGGCGGGTCGACGTTGACGCGCACGACGGCAGTTCGCATGTGCGCAAGCCTAACTGTGACGCTGGGAGTCAGCTGATGGAAACCAGCGCCGCGCCGGCGATCACCGTCACCGCCTGGCCCGGGTGTGTGCCGCGGCTGCTCGGCGACGAGCCCGGCCGCGCGCGTGAGGCTTACGCGACATACCGGGCGCGCGGCGGCTATCAAGCGCTTGCGGCCCCCGACGCACTGCTCGACGACGTCGAGCGCAGCGGCCTGCAGGGCCGTGGCGGTGCGGCCTTCCCGCTCGCGGTGAAAGCCCGCGCTGTGCGCGACAACGGGCGTGCCGGCCGGGGCGCCGTCGTCGTCGCCAACGGTGAGGAGGGCGAGCCGGCGTCGATCAAGGACCGCTGGTTGCTGCGGCACCGGCCGCACCTGGTCCTCGACGGGCTGCGGCTCGCCGCGGCGATGGTGGGTACCCACCGCGCTCACGTCTACGTCTCCGACCCGGAGTCGGCGCGCAGTGTCGAAACCGCCTTGGCCGAACTGGAATCCGGTGCGCTTGGGGACCTCACGGTCGAGCTGTGGGACGTCGAGCCGACCTACATCGCCGGTGAGGAGACCGCTCTCACCCGCTTCATCAACGGTGGCCCGGCCACACCGACGGACAAGCCACCCCGCCCGTTCGAATCCGGCGTCGGCGGGCGGCCCACCCTGGTCAGCAATGTCGAGACGCTGGCCAACCTGCCTTACCTGCAGCGCCACGGCTCGGCGGAGTTCCGCTCGCTGGGCACCTCGCTGTCGCCCGGCACCTTTTTGGCGACGCTGACCGGCGGGAGCCGGCAGGCCGGGCTCTACGAGATCCCGTACGGCCTGCCGTTCACGGAACTCCTTGCGCTGCAAAGCATTTCGCCCGAGCGGGTGCGGGGAGCCCTGCTGGGTGGCTACTTCGCCGGGCTGCTCAACCGTGGCGTGCTGGACGTCACGCTGGACCACGAGACGCTGCGCGGCCTCGGCAGCGGCCTGGGGTGCGGAGCGATCGCGGTGATCACCGACGACTGTCCGGTCGCGGTCGCCGCGTCGGTGCTGGCCTACTTCGACCGCGAGAACGCCGGGCAGTGCGGCTCGTGCTTCAACGGCACCGCGGCGATGGCCGCGGTCACCGGCGCGTTGCGCGACGGCGCGGCCGGCGCCGAAGACCTGGGCCGGCTGCAACGCTGGTCGGTGACGCTGCGCGGCCGGGGCGCCTGCGCGACGCTGGATGCCGCCACCAACGTGGCGGCGAGCCTGCTCGACCAGTTCCCCGGTGAGGTGGCGCACCACCTCGACAACGCCTGCGAGACATGCGGTGTCGACCCGTTCCGCGCCGAGCGTCCCTACGAGGTCGAGGCGGTGCATTCCGCGTGACCAAGCCGCTGAGAATTCATCTGGACCGTACCCGCTGCGACGGCTTCGGCATCTGCGCCACGCACGCGCCCGGCTACTTCTCGCTCGACGACTGGGGATACGCCTGCGTGATCGGGGATGGCACCGTCGCCGAAGCCGACCGCGACGACGTCATGCGGGCGCTGATGGACTGCCCGGCGCACGCCATCATGGAACTCGACGAACGCCGGCCCGACGACGTGGCACCGCTGCTGGGCGGCGACGCGGATCCCGCCGAGCACCTCAAGACCGAGGCCAACGAGGCCGAATGGGGTTTCACGCGTTGACCGGCCGGCCCCTGCCGCTGATCACGCAGGACAACGAGTTCTTCTGGACGTCGGGAGCAGACGGCGTGTTGCGGCTGCAGGAATGCCGGGCCTGCGCATCGCTGATCCACCCGCCGGCCCCGGTGTGCCGGTACTGCCGATCCCGCGACATGGGGATCCGCGCGGTCTCCGGCAGGGCGACGCTGGCCGGGTTCACCGTGAACCACCGGTTCAGCCTGCCCGACATGCCGGCGCCGTACGTCGTCGCGCAGGTGGCGGTCGCCGAGGACCCGCGGGTCCGGCTGACCACGAACATCGTCGAATGCGACTTCGGCGAGCTCGAACTCGGCCGGCAGGTGGAAGTGCTCTTCGAGCAGCACGAGGATGTCTGGCTTCCGCTGTTCCGACCTTTGGCCGGCGCCGAGCGCGGCCCTCTGCCCGTCGACGAGATCGCGCCGGAGCGCTTTTCCGACCACGTGCGGCCGATGCTGACCACCGAGAAGTTCGAGGACAAGGTCGCGCTGACCGGCATCGGCATGTCGCCGATCGGGCGCCGGTTGATGCAACCGCCGCTGTCGCTGACCGTGCAGGCCTGCGAGGCGGCCGTCGCCGACGCCGGGCTGACATTCGCCGAGATCGACGGGCTGTCCACCTATCCCGGCGGCGGGAACCTCGGCGGGTTCGGCGAGGGCGGGGTGACCGCGCTGGAGGCGGCGCTGGGCATCCGGCCGACCTGGCACAACGGCGGCATCGAGACGTTCGGCCCGGGCGGGTCGGTGATCGCGGCGATGCTCGCCGTCGCCGGCGGCTTGGCGCGCCACGTGCTGTGCTTCCGGACGCTGTGGGAGGCCACGTTCAACGAGTTGATGAAGCAGGGCAAGATCGCGCCGTCCATGGGCCGGATGGCCGGCTGGATGTTCCCGTTCGGTGCGACATCCGCGGCGCACACGCTGGCGATGAACGCGCAGCGGCACTTTCACCGTTACGGCACCACGAAAGAGACGCTGGGCTGGATCGCTTTGAACCAGCGGTCCAACGCCGAGCTGAACCCGACCGCGGTCTACCGGTCACCGATGAGGATGGACGACTATCTGAACGCGCGGCCCATCACCACACCCTTCGGCCTGTACGACTGCGACGTGCCCTGCGACGGAGCGATCGCGGTGATCGTCTCGGCCGCCAACGCGGCCCGCGACCTGGCCAAGCCGCCGGTGCTGGTGGAGGCGGTCGGAACGCAGATCAGCGAGCGGATCGACTGGGACCAGAGCACCCTGACCCACGAGCCGCAGGTCCTGGGCCAGGCCGCGCATGTGTGGACGCGCACGTCGCTGCGGCCCGAGGATGTCGACGTCGCCGAACTCTACGACGGGTTCACGATGAACTGCCTGTCCTGGATCGAGGCGCTGGGTTTCTGCGAAATCGGCGGGGCCAAGGACTTTTTGGACGGAGGCAAGAACATCGCCCGCGACGGCTTGCTGCCGCTGAACACCCACGGCGGCCAGCTGTCGCACGGCCGCACCCACGGCATGGGGCTGATCCACGAGGCGGTCACCCAGCTGCGCGGGGAGGCCGGTGACCGGCAGGTCGCCGACGCCCGGGTCGGCGTGGTCAGCAGCGGTGGCCTCACACCCAGCGGCGTGCTGCTGCTGCGGGCGGACACATGACTCAGGCGGTTCGGCCCCGGCTCGTCATCGTCGACGGGGTGCCGATGTCGGCGTTGGTCGCCGAGCCCGAAAATCCCGAAGATCCCACGGCCGTGATCGTGGCCATCCACGGCGGAGGGACGACCGCCATCTACTTCCACTGCCCGGGGCACCCGTCATTGTCGTTGCTCCGGACCGGTGCCGCAGCGGGATTCACGGTGGTGGCGCTCGACCGCCCGGGCTACGGCAGCTCGGCGCCCTATCCGGAGGCAGTGCTCCGGCCCGAGCAGCGGGTCGACCTCGCCTACGGGGCGCTGGATCGCATCCTCGGGGAACGGCCGCGGGGCGCCGGGGTGTTCCTGATGGGCCATTCGGGCGGCTGCGAACTCGCGGTGCGGATGGGCGCCGACGAGCGCGGCGCGGGCCTGCTGGGCATGGAACTGGCGGGCACCGGCCGGCAGTATCACCCCGACGCCCGCGAAATCCTGAAAGCCGCGACGCGGGAACGCCGGCCGGCGGGGCTCCGCGAACTGCTGTGGCACCCCGAGGAGCTCTACCCGCCCGAGGTCCTGGGCGGTGCCACGGTCTCTCCGACGGCCCCGGCCTACGAGGAGCACATGGTGGCGGACTGGGTCCGCCGGGACTTCGCCGCGCTCGCCCCCGCCGTGCGCGTCCCGGTGCAGTTCAGCATCGCCGAGCACGAAAAGGTCTGGCAGAACGACGGCTCGGCGATGGACGAGATCGCGGCCCTGTTCTCCGGGGCGCCACGGTTCACCGTCCACCGGCAGCCGCAGGCGGGACACAACCTCAGCCTCGGCCACACCGCCGCGCAGTACCACGCGAAGGTGCTTTCGTTCGTGCAGGACTGCGCGAAAGCCGCGTCGAGCGTGACGCCAGCGTCACCGTCGGACCCGAACGTGGCGGCAGCGTCACGCTCGGCGGAGGGGGACCCCGAATGAGGGTCGGATTCATCGGGCTGCTCGCGGAGGCAATCCGGCTGGTCGAACGGCTCGGCCTCCCGGAGTCCGCACTTGTGGCGGCACTGCCTCAGGGCAGCGCGACGAGCCGGGTGTCGAGCCTGGTGGCCGCGGGGCGCTCCGTGGCGTCGTTCATCGAGATGACCGACGTGGCACGTTTTGGTTCTTCCGGCTTCGCGCTCGAACCGCTACCGTTAGCGTTACAGTCAGGCATTCAGCCGTAACGGTCCCGACCCGCGCTGACACGAGGGAGTGTGCAGTGACCAAGTCTCAGGTCGTCTTCGATCCATTCTCCGAGGAGTACTTCACCAATCCGTTCGACATCTACCGACGGATGCGCGAGGCCGCGCCGCTGTACTACGACGAGAAGGAAGACTTCTACGCGCTGACCCGCCACGAGGACGTCGCGGCGGCCTTCAAGGACTTCGAGACCTACTCCTCGGCGCGCGGCTGCGACCTGGCGATGGTGCGCAAGGGCATCCCCGCCGAGCAGAAGTCGATCATCTTCATGGACCCGCCGGAGCACCGGCACATGCGCAGTCTGCTCAACAAGGCGTTCACCCCCAGAGCCATTCAGTCGCAGCGCGAGACGATCATCGAGGTCATCGACAAGTACCTGGGCGCGGCCGACCCCGACCGCTTCGACGTCGTGCAGGACTTCTCCGGGCCGTTCCCGGTGGAGGTCATCACCCGGATGGCGGGGGTGCCCGAGGAGTACCGCCAGCAGGTGCGCCACTGGATCGACACCAGCCTGCACCGCGAACCGGGGCAGATCGAGGTCGGGGAGGCCGGCATGCAGGCCAGCATCGACACCGCGATGTACTACTTCACTCTGGTGCAGGAGCGGCGCGCAAACCCGCAGGACGACATGATCAGCAGGCTGATCGCCGCGGAGATCCCCGGCGAGGACGGTCAGCTGCGCAAGCTCGACGACATCGAGATCTGCGGGTTCGCGACGCTTCTGGGTGGCGCGGGCGCCGAGACGGTCACCAAGCTGATGGGCAACGCGGCGGTGATCTTCGCCCGGCATCCCGACCAGTGGCAGAAGCTGCAGGAGGACCGCGACAAGGTCCCCGGTGCGGTGGAAGAACTGCTGCGCTACGAGGGACCGGTGCAGTACAACGTCCGCTGGACGCTCAAAGAGGCGCGCGTCAGTGGCGGCGTGATCCCGGCGCACAAGCCGGTGTTCCTCTGTGGTGCCGCGGCCAACCGCGATCCGGAGGCCTTCACCGACGCCGACACCTTCGACATCGAGCGCGACCAGACCGAGGCACAGCACCTGGGCCTCGGGTACGGGATCCACAGTTGCCTGGGCGCGGCGCTGGCCCGCCTGGAGAGCAGGATCGCGCTGGAGAAGCTGCTCGACTTCATGCCCCGCTACGAGCTGGACTGGGACGGCCTG
The DNA here is from genome assembly GCF_057473685.1 of Mycobacterium sp. TH-M116. Classification (NCBI taxonomy): domain Bacteria; kingdom Bacillati; phylum Actinomycetota; class Actinomycetes; order Mycobacteriales; family Mycobacteriaceae; genus Mycobacterium; species Mycobacterium sp. TH-M116. The sequence goes on from NZ_JBYCLC010000212.1 coordinate 30,395, forward strand.
CAGCGCGTCCAGATGCAGAACGTCGCGGGCTGGCAGAACGTGCCCGTCAAGGTGCTGCGCTGAGGGGGTGGGGCGTGAAGAAGATCGAAGTCGACTGGGGCCTGTGCGAGAGCAACGGGGTGTGCATGGGCATCATCCCGGAGGTCTTTCAGCTCGGCGATGACGACATGCTGAGCGTCCTGCAATCCGACGTCACGCCGGAAAACGAAGCGCAGATCCGGGAAGCCGTCCGGCAGTGTCCGCGTCAGGCGATCTCGATCGTGGAGTAGCTCGGCCGGGGGCCGACGGCATGTCGAACCCGGTGAGGATCACCGCGTTGCAGTCGGCCGCCGCCCGGCGCAGCTTCGCGGCCTTCTGGTAGCCCTCGGATTCGTACCACGCGCGGGCCGCGTCCACCGATTCGAACTCCAGCAGCACGGTCTGATCGCCGTGCCAGGTGCCCTCGGCAGGACATATCCTTTCGGCCCTTTCGCCACTCCGAATCTCCTTATCCGCGTGAGGTTTTACTGATGGCCTGTTCGGGGCAGGAGTCGATGGCCTCCCCCACCGCCGCCTCCAATTCCGTCGGGACGTCGGCATCGGTCGCGACGGCGTAGCCGTCGTCGGTCAGGCTGAACACTTCCGGGCACAGCGTGACGCAGACGCCGTGGCCGCGGCAGCACTGATCGTCGACCCGGACCCTCATGCCGGGAATTCCAGGTGCAGCTCGGCCAGGCCGCGCAGGATGTAGGTCGGAACATAGTGGTAGCGGCGCTCATTGGCCGGACCGTGCACCCGCTCGTCGAGCCTGATGTCCGAGGTCCGGTCGAGCAGCCGCTCGATCGCGACGCGCGTTTCGGCCCGGGCCAGCGGCGCGCCGGGGCAGCTGTGGATGCCGCGCCCGAACGAGATGTGCTGACGGGCGTTCTTGCGGGCCAGATCGAAGGTGGTGGGGTCCTCGAACCGGCGCGGGTCACGGTTGGCGGCCGCCTGCACGACCATCACGGTCGTGCCCGCGGACAGGTCGACACCGCCCACGTTGACGGGCACCCGGTTCAACCGGAAATCGCCCTTGACCGGGCTCTCGATGCGCAGCGCCTCTTCGATGAAGTTGGGGATCAGGCTGCGGTCCTTGCGCAGCAGCGCCTGGATGTCGGGGCGTTCCGCGATGACCTGCAACGCGGCGCCCAGCAGCCGCACGGTGGTCTCCTGCCCGGCCGAGAAGACGTTGCTGGCGACCCGGGCCACGTCTTCGACGTCGGGAACCGAGCCGTCGGGGAATGTCGCGGTCGCCAGACCGGTCAGAACGTCGTCGCGCGGTTCGCGGCGGCGGTCGGCGACATACTCGGCGAAGGTGCCATAGAGGAATTCCAGCGGGTTGTGCGCCAATGCTTCCTTGCCGGTGCCCCCGACGCCCCCACCCGAGTGCCGGCGGATGTTCTGGACGAACTGGTCACGGTCCTCCTCGGGCACCCCGAGCAGGTCGGCGATCACCAGCAGCGTGAAGGGACCCGCGAAGCCCTTGATGAACTCCCCCTCGCCCGGCGCCAGGAACCCGTCGAGCACCTGGTCGGCGAGGGCCCACATGGCGTCCTCGTTCTCCTTGAGGCGCTTGGGGGTGATCAGCCGCATCATCAGGGCCCGGTGGTTGGTGTGGGTCGGCGGGTCGAGGGTGGGCAGCTGGTCGCTGAACGGCAGCTCGTCGCGGTGCTGCTCGATCAGCTCGGTGACGTCGTCCCCTTCCAGCGGTACCGGGAAACCGGGGAACGGGCCGGTCACCGAGATGCACGACGACCATGTCTCGGCGTCGTTGAGCACCGCACACGCCTCGTCCCAGCCGGTCACCATCGTCACCCCGTGGTGGTTCTCGCGGGTCACGGGGCACTGCTGCCGCAGGGCCTCGTAGTAGGGGTAGGGGTTCTCGACGAGGCTCTGGTCGCGGAAGAAGTCCATCTCGGTGAGGTCGTTCACCATTACGTGCTCCGTTCGATCTCGGCTAGTGAGAATATGCCTCTCAGAGATGAGTATTACATTTCCATACGCGCGCATTCGTCGTCAACGAGGGCACTGCTCGAGTTGCCTGCGGCCCGTTCAGCCGGCCGGCACGAGGTCCGCGGCGACCGACGGCCAGGCCAGCAGCCCGCTGCGGAACGTCTCGGCGGGGCCGACGGCGCCATCCGAGACGAAGGCGGCCGCCAGCGCCCGGGACTTGAAGATCTGCGCGGCCATGCTGAGGCGGTGCTGCACCAAGCCCACACTCTCGTCGAGTTCGGCCGGCCACTCCTCTCCCCACAGCGCGACCTCGGTGACGCCGTGGTCGAGGGCCCGCAACACGCCCTGGCGTACCCGCGGGTCGCACCCGAACAGGTCCGCCGCGGCCGCCAGGCCTGGGGACGCGGGCGGGATTCCATCGTCGCCAGGACGTCCTCCAGGTCGAGCACCCGTGCGCCGAGGATCTGCAGCGGCCGGGCGTCGGGGTGATCGGCGACCAGCACCGTGACGTCCCATCCGGCCATCGCGCGGTCGAACAGCCAGCCGCCGGCGCACCTGACCACGTCGGCGACGTCGGGGGCGACCACGTCGAGCCGGTATTTCATGTCGCCTCGCTCGCCGCGCACGTCTTGCTCGTCCTGCGGGGCGCGAAGTCCCGCGCCAGCGTCTCGGCGTACTGCTTGAACACCTCGGTGAGCGGTATCGAAGGGTCGAGCAACCATGTGGTTTCCATTCCGTGGACGAAGGCCAGAATTTCCACTGCCTTGATGGCGGGGTCTATGTCCGTGCGGTAGCGGCCGTCGGCCTGGCCGCTGCGGATGAGGTCGGCGACGATGTCGAGAGCGGCCCGGTGCCTGGCCAGCATGCGGTCGTGCAGCGGCGCCTCGGGAAGGATGTTCTCCACCAGCAGCACCGTGAACGTGCCGACCAGTTCGGGGGCCCGGTGGAAGCGGTCGGCGACCTGGGCGATCTGGGCGAGCAGATCTCCGGTCCGGTCGGCGTGCACCTCGTCGTCGAGGTCGCGGGCGTCGAGCACCGCGTGCAGCAACTGCTCCTTGGACTCGAAGTGGTGCAGCAGGCCCGCGGGGGTCACCCCGGCCTCGCCGGCTATCTGGGCCAATGTCGTGTTGCGCCAGCCGTTGCGGATGAGCAGGCGCTGGGCAACCTCGAGAATCCGCTGCTTGCGGTCCTCGCCCTTGGCGAGCAGCGTGTCGTATCGCCGCGTGTCGGCCACGGCACCCCTTCGTCGCCGGACTGAACAACCTAGTGAACACACAGTAGGTTGGTTTATCCGCTGTGACAAGGGTCTCACCGCGGATGCTTTTCGGCCAGCGCCGCCCGCTATGCGACGAGCTCGACCAGCGTGGCGTTGGCCGTGCCGCCCCCTTCGCACATGGTCTGTAGTCCGTAACGGATCCCGTGGTCGCGCATGTGGTACGCCATGCGCGTCATCAGCACCGCCCCGGAAGCACCCAGCGGATGCCCCAGGGCGATGGCGCCGCCCAGCGGGTTGACCAGACTCGAATCGGCGCCCGTCTCGGCCAGCCACGCCAGCGGCACCGGGGCGAAGGCCTCGTTCACCTCGAACACGCCCACCTCCGACAGCGCGACACCGGCCTTTTTCAACACCATCTCGGTCGCCGGGATCGGGCCGGTGAGCATGAGCACCGGATCCGCGCCGGTGACCGCACCGGCGCGGTAGCGCACGATCGGGGTCAACCCCAGCTCGACTGCCATCTGCGAAGTGGTCACCAGCAGCGCGGCGGCGCCGTCGGAGATCTGCGAGGAATTGCCCGCATGGATGACGCCGTCCTCGACGAAGGCGGGCTTGAGCGTGCCCAGTTTCTCGACGGTGGTCCCCCTCCGGATGCCTTCATCGGCGGTGACGACGGCCTCTTCCTCGGTGAAGACCGGCACGATCTGGTCGGTGAAGGCGCCGCGGTCCTGCGCCGCGGCGGCCCGCTCGTGGGACAGGGCCGAGTATTCGTCGAGCCGGGTGCGGGAGAACCCCCACTTCTTGGCGATCATTTCCGCAGACAGACCCTGATTGAAGGAGAATTCGTCATAGCGGGCAAGCACTTTGGGCCCGTAGGGCATCCCCGTTGCCCGGGCCGCACCGAGGGGAACGCGGCTCATGACCTCGACACCGCCGGCCACGACGACGTCCTGCTGGCCGGACATCACCGCCTGGACCGCGAAGTCCAGGGCCTGCTGGCTGGACCCGCAGGCCCGGTTGACCGTCGTCCCGGGGATGGTCTCCGGCCAGCCGGCGGCCAGCACCGCGTAGCGGCCGATGTTGCTGGACTGGTCGCCGACCTGCGACACGCAGCCCCAGATCACGTCGTCGACGATCCCCGGGTCGATGCCCGCGCGTTCCAGCAGTTCGTTGAGGACGACCGCGGACAGGTCGGCGGCGTGCATGCCCGACAGGCCGCCGTTTCGCTTCCCTACTGCCGTGCGCACCGCTTCGACGATGACCGTTTCACGCATGTTCACTCCGATTCCGATGTTGTCAGCGCCCAGTGACCAGTAAACGACGCGTCTCGGCGCTCGGCGAAGGCGGCATAGGCGACCATGGCATCCGCCGTGGCGAATTTGACGATCTGAGCGCGGGCCTCGTCGGCCGGCGCGACGGGCGAACCGGCCGCCAGGCTCAAGCGCGCACGCCGTCGCGATCCGCTGAGGAGCGGACAGGATCCGTCATCGCTGGGTCAATAGCTCTTCGGCAGTTTCAGGACGTTTGACCCCAGGAAGTTCAGGATCATCTCCTGGCTGACCGGCGCGATCTTCATCAGCCGGGCCTCACGGAAGTAGCGCGTGATGTGGTATTCCTCCGCGTAACCCATGCCGCCGTGGGTCTGCAACGCCCGGTCCGCCGCGGTGAAGCCGGCGTCGGCGCACAGGTACTTGGCGGTATTCGCCTCGCGCCCACAGGGTTTCCCGTTGTCGTACAGCCACGTTGCCTTGCGCAACATCAGCTCGGCGGCGTCGAGGCGGGCCAGCGAGTCGGCGAGCGGGAACTGCAGGCCCTGGTTCATGCCGATGGGCCGGCCGAAGACCTCGCGCTCGTTGCCGTATTTCACCGCCTTGTCCAGCGCCACCCGGCCGATGCCGAGGGCCTCGGCCGCGATCAGCATCCGTTCGGGGTTGAGGCCGTCGAGGATGTACTGAAAACCCTTGCCCTCCTCACCGACGCGGTCCTCGACCGGCACTTCGAGGTTGTCGATGAACAGCTCGTTGGAGCTGACGGCGTTGCGGCCCATCTTGCGGATCGGGCGGATATCGACGCTGCCACGGTCGAGGTCGGTGAGGAACAACGTCATGCCGTCGGTCTTCTTGGTCACCTCGTCATAGCTCTGGGTGCGGGTGAGCAACAGAATCTTGTCGGACTCCATGGCTTTGGAGATCCAGACCTTGCGGCCGTTGACGATGTAGCGATCCCCGTCGCGCTTGGCGAACGTGGCGATGCGCGACGTGTCGAGCCCGGCACCCGGTTCGGTCACGCCGAAACAGATATGGGTTTCGCCGGTCGCGACGCTGGGCAACGTGCGTGCCTTGAGTTCGTCGGAGCCGTGCACCACCACCGGTTGCATCCCGAAGATCGACAGGTGGATCGAACTGGCCGCGTTCATGGCGCCGCCGGATTTGGCGACCTCCTCGAGCAGGATGGTGGCTTCGGTGATGCCTAGGCCGTGGCCACCGTATTCGGTGGGGATCGTCATGCCCAGCCAGCCGCCGTCGGCGATGGCGCGGTAGAACCCGGTCGGAAATTCGTGCGCCTGGTCTTTTTCCATCCAATAGTGGTCGTCGAACTTGCTCGCCAGCTCGGCCACGGAGCGGCGGATCAGCTCCTGGTCTTCGCTCAGCTCGAAATTCATCCCGGTGCCGGGCACTGCGGGGTCTCCTTTGATCGAAATGCACCGGCTTTGGGTGTCGGCCCGCGGCGCCCGGCTTCGCCGCGCTTGCGACCGCCACCGGCGCGCAGGCATTCCGGCGGCGTGGCAGTCAGTCCTTGTTGCCGGTGAGCGCTTTGGCGTTGGCGGTGAAGTCCGCGACCGACGAACCGGCCCGCGTCTCCTTGTGGTGGCTGAGCGCCTGAATGGACACGTCGTGCCCCTCGGCGGCTTTGCGCAGCGCGCCGACCGTGGCCTGCTCGCGGGGAATGTGGGTGAAAGGGTCGAACGAGTACCAGCGCATCGCGTTCTCGTGGGTGATCTTGTCGATCTCGTCGTCGGGCACGTTGTTGACCGACAGGACGTCCCACAGCTCCTCGGGGGCGCCCGGCCACATCGAGTCGCTGTGCGGGTAGTCGGCCTCCCAGGCGATGTTGTCGATGCCGATGTCGTGGCGCAGCCTGACCCCGGTCTTGTCGCTGATGAAGCAGGTCAGGAAGTGCTCGCGAAAGACGTCGCTGGGCAGTTTGCCGCCGAAGTTCTGCTTCGTCCACGTCGAGTGCATCTCGTAGGTGCGGTCCACCCGCTCCAGGAAGTAGGGGATCCACCCGGTGCCGCCCTCCGACAGCGCGATCTTGAGGTCCGGGTAGTCCTTCACCGGCTTGGACCACAGCAGGTCCGCGGCGGCCTGCACGATGTTCATCGGTTGCAGCGTGATCATCACGTCCATCGGCGCGTCGGGGGCGGTGATCGCCAGCCTGCCAGAGGACCCGATGTGCACGTTCATCACGATGTCTGTGTCGCACAACGCCTTCCACAGCGGCGTCCAGTAGGGGTCGTGGAAGCTGGGATAGCCCATCGCGGCCGGGTTCTCGGTGAACGTCAGCGCGTGCACGCCCTTCTTCGCCACCCGCCGCACCTCCGCCGCGCACGCCTCGGCGTCCCAGATCACCGGCAACGCCATCGGGATGAACCGCGCCGGGTAGGCGCCGCACCACTCGTCGATGTGCCAGTCGTTGTATGCCTGCACCAAAGCGATCGAGAAGTCGTGGTCCTCGGTGGCGAACAGGCGCCCGGCGAAGCCGGGAAAGGACGGGAAGCAGATCGATCCCAGGATGCCGCCGGCGTTCATGTCCTTGATGCGCTCGTCGACGTCGTAACAACCCGGCCGGATCTCGTCGAGGCCCTGCGGTTCCAGCCCGTACTCCTCCTTGGGCCGACCGGCGACCGCGTTGAGCGCGACGTTGGGGATCACCGTGTCGCGGAACTTCCACATGTCCGAGCCGTCGGGGTTGTGCACCAACCGGGGGGCGTCGTCCAGATACTTCTCGGGCAGATGGTTCTTGAACATGTCGGGCGGCTCGACGGTGTGGTCGTCAACGCTGATCAGGATCATGTCGTCTTTGTTCATGGCCGTTCCTTCCACATGGGGACCCAGCTGGTCCCGGTCGAACGCGCTGCTCCCCGTACAGCGTCGGCGGATCGCCCGCCAGGCACCGACGTCACTAGTGTGAAAACTAGCTTCTCGCGAAGTGAGAATCAACATCCCCGACCGCCGCGCGGTCCCCGCGGGCCGCTCCGGCGCAGCCCACGGCGGGTGCTCATACGCAGCTAAACGCCAGGATTGACCCGGCGGTCGAATCATGCCAACCTATTGGTTAGAAATGAGAATATCATTCTCTTTCGCTGAGAGGAGACTGCCAGTGCGTGTGCAGCCACTGCCCGCCGACGAGTGGGACGAGGCTGTCCGGACGTCGCTGTCCGTCATGCTGCCACCGCAGCGGTGCAACCCCGAGGACGCCGGCAACCTCATGGCCACGCTGGCGCGCCACCCGAAGCTGGCCCGCTCTTATCTGCGGTTCGGCGGGTACCTGCTGTACGGCTCCACCCTGCCGGCGCGCATCCGCGAGCTGGCGATCCTGCGGGTGGCCCACCGACGCGACTGCGCCTACGAATGGTCACACCACGTCACGATGGGCAAGGAAGCGGGATTGTCGGACGCCGAGATCGCCGCCGCCCGAACCGGCGAGGCGGCCGACGGGTTCGACCGTGCCGTGATCGACGCCGTCGACGAACTCGACAAGAAATCGAACGTGTCGGATCAGACGTGGGCCACGCTGTGCGAGCGGCTCGACGAACGGCAATGCATGGATCTGATCTTCACCGTCGGCGGCTACACCGCACTGGCGATGGCCATCAACGCTTTCGGCGTCGAAGTCGATTGAGACCAGAAAGAAGGGCAACAACGGTGGCACACTTCCCCAAACCGGCAGCGGGGAGCTGGACGGAGAACTATCCCGAACTGGGCACCGCGCCGGTCGATTACAGCGACTCGATCGACCCGGCGTATTTCGAAGCCGAGCGCGAGGCGATCTTCAAACGCACATGGCTCAACGTCGGGCGGGTAGAGCGGCTGCCGAAGACGGGCAGCTACTTCACCAAGGAACTGCCGTCCGCGGGTCCCGGCATGTCGGTGATCGTCGTCAAGACCAGGGACGGGTCGGTCAAGGCGTTCCACAACGTCTGCCGCCACCGCGGAAACAAGCTGGTGTGGAACGACTTTCCCCACGAGGAAACCTCGGGCACCTGCCGGCAGTTCACCTGCAAGTACCATGCCTGGCGCTACAGCCTCGACGGCGAGCTGACGTTCGTCCAGCAGGAGGACGAGTTCTTCGACGTCGACAAGAGCCGGTACGGCCTGGTGCCCGTCCGCTGCGAGGTGTGGGAAGGCTTCGTCTTCGTCAACTTCGACAACAACGCCGCGCCGCTCACCGACTACCTCGGGCCGCTGGCCAAGAGCATCGAGGGCTACCCCTTCGGCGAGATGACCGAAACCTACTCCTACCGCGCCGAAGTCGGCAGCAACTGGAAGCTGTTCATTGACGCGTTCGTCGAGTTCTACCACGCGCCGATCCTGCACCAGGGCCAGTACACCAAGGAAGAAGCCGCCAAGATCCAGAAGTTCGGCTACGAGGCGCTGCACTACGAGGTGGCCGGCCCGCACAGCCTGCAGTCGACCTGGGGTGGTCAGGCGCCGCCTCCGGACATGTCCATGGTCAAGCCAATGGACCAGGTATTGCGCAGCGGACTGTTCGGCCCATGGGACAAGCCGGAGATCATCGACAAGCTGGAGCTACCGCCGGGCGTCAACGTGAAGCGGGTCCCGCAGTGGGGCATCGACTCCTGGCTCTTCTATCCGAACTTCATGCTGTTGATCTGGGAGCCGGGCTGGTTTTTGACCTACCATTACTGGCCGACCGCCGTGGACAAGCACATCTTCGAGTGCTCGCTGTACTTCGTTCCGCCGCGCAACGCGCGCGAGCGTCTCGCCCAGGAGCTGGCCGCCGTGACGTTCAAGGAATACGCGCTGCAGGACGCCAACACGCTGGAGGCCACCCAGACCATGATCGGCACCCGCGTCGTCAAGGACTTCCTGCTGTGCGACCAGGAAGTCCTGATCCGTCATCTGCACAGGACGACCGGGGATTACGTGAGGGAGTACCGGAACAATGGCGTTACCGTCTGAATTCGCTGAGCTGGAGCCGTATCTGGACTGGGACCTGGCCACCGAACCCGAGCGCTACGCCAAGCGGCTGGCCTCCACGATGACCGAGATGCAGGGCTTCTACGATGCGGCGTTCCCTCGTCTGGACGACGTGATCGCCTACTGTGACAAGTATCCGCTGGACGATCTGCCCGACGACGCGAAGACCCTCATGCACATGATGCAGTCGTTGGTGATGGTGTCGTTCCCGATCGAGGCCTGGAAGCAGCCCCGAGTGCCTGACAGCGGGGCCGCGTGGGTGGAGTTGATCCGGGAACCGGTGATCTGAGAAGTGTTGACAATCAAGGCCGCCGGGCTGCTCGACGTCGACGCCGGCGAGATCGTCTCGCCGGGCATCCTACGGATCGAGGGTGACCGGATCGCCGGCATCGGTGGCGATGTCGAGGGCGATCTGATCGATCTGGGTGAGACGATCCTGCTGCCCGGGTTGATGGACATGGAGGTCAACCTGCTGATGGGCGGGCGCGGGGAAAAGCCCGGCCTGTCCATGGTCCAGGACGACCCGCCGACGCGGATGCTGCGCGCCGTCGGCAACGCGCGCCGTACCCTGCGCGCCGGGTTCACCACGGTGCGCAACCTGGGCCTGTTCGTCAAGACCGGCGGGTACCTACTCGACGTGGCGCTGGGCAGAGCGATCGACGCTGGCTGGATCGACGGGCCGCGGATCGTGCCGGCCGGGCACGCGATCACCCCGACCGGCGGGCACCTGGACCCGACGATGTTCGCGGCATTCGCACCGCACGTGCTGGACCTGACCGTCGAGGAAGGCATCGCCAACGGGATCGACGAGATCCGCAAGGCGGTGCGCTACCAGATCAAGCACGGCGCCGAGTTGATCAAGGTCTGCTGCTCGGGCGGAGTCATGTCGCTGACGGGCCCTCCTGGTGCACAGCACTATTCGGACGAGGAGCTGTGCGCGATCGTCGACGAGGCGCACCGCCGGGGTCTGCGCGTCGCGGCGCACACCCACGGCGCCGACGCGGTCCGCCACGCCGTCGCGGCCGGTATTGACTGCATCGAGCACGGCTTCTTGATCGACGACGAGGCGATCGCGATGCTGGTGGAGCACGGCACGTTCCTGGTCAGCACCCGGCGCCTGGCCGACGGCGACGCGATGGACATCTCCCACGCCCCGCCGGCGCTGCAGGCCAAGGCCGCCGAGATGTTCCCGAAGGCGCGCACCTCGATACTGGCCGCCTACGAAGCGGGCGTGAAGATCGCCGTCGGCACCGACGCGCCGGCGATCCCGCACGGCCGCAACGCCGACGAGCTCGTCACCCTGGTGAACTGGGGCCTGTCACCGCTGTCGGTGTTGCGCGCGGCGACCGTGACCGCCGCCGAGCTGATCGACGCCGACGACCGGGGCCGGCTGGCCGAGGGCGGGCTCGCCGATATCATCGCGGTGCCGGGAAACCCGTTGGACGACATCACGGTTACCCAGCACGTCAGCTTCGTCATGAAAGGCGGCAAGGTCTATGTCGACACAGCCATCCAGGACTGACGATCTCGTCGAGATCCAGCAGCTGCTGGCCCGCTACGCCGTGACGATCACCCAGGAGGACATCGACGGACTCGTCGGCGTCTTCACCTCCGACGGTACCTACAGCGCCTTCGGCGAGATCTACAGCCTGGTCAGGTTTCCCGAATTGGTGGCCGCCGCGCCGAAGGGACTGTTCCTGACCGGGACCGCGGCGGTCGAGCTCGACGGCGATTCGGCCAGCGGGACACAACCGCTGTGCTTCATCGACCAGGCCACCCATAACATGCGGATCGGCTACTACCGCGACACCTACTCCCGCACGCCCGAGGGATGGCGGCTGAAAACCCGCGCCATGACGTTCATCCGCCGCAGCGGTGTGCACGACTCCGGGCGCCCGCACGCCATCGGGCGGCCGGCCGGCGACGGCGCATCGACAGCGCGGTGAATGTCGAGGAGTTCCGTGCCGGCCTGCGCGCGTGGCTCGACGACAATGACCTGACCCCCGCGATCGGTCATTCGCTGCAGCAGCACATGCGGCAATTCGCCCGGGTCAGCCGGGCACTCTACGACGCCGGCTGGATGCGGTACGGCTGGCCGGTGCAAGTCGGCGGCCTGGGTGGCCCCGCGGTGCTGCGCGCGATCGTCGGCGAGGAGGTCGTCGGCCGCCGGCTGGCCGAACCCGGCCCCTATTCGATGCTCGAGGTGCTCGCGCCCACCATGATCGACTACGCCCCCGCCGAACTCGCCGCGGAGATGGTGCCGCGACTGCTCAGCGGCCAAGAGCACTGGTGCCAGGGCTTCTCCGAACCCGGCTCGGGCAGCGACCTGGCCTCGCTGACCACCCGCGCCGTACCCGAGGGGGATGACTGGATCGTCAACGGGCAGAAGGTGTGGACCAGTTTCGCCCAGTTCTCCACCCGCTGCATCCTGCTCACCAGGACAGCGCCCGGCCACGACGGGATCACCGCGTTCTTCGTCGACCTGGACACCCCCGGCATCACCATCTGCCCGCTCCGCACGATGCACGGGGTCGACGAGTTCTGCGAGGTGTACTACGACGACGTGGTCATCCCCGCCGCCAGGATGCTCGGCCGCCCCGGCGACGGTTGGCGGCTGGCGATGGACCTGCTGCCCTACGAACGTTCCACTTGCTTCTGGCAACGCATCGCCTATCTGTACGCACGATTCGACGAACTGATCGCGCAAGCGCGCGATCCCGACGAATCAGCACTCGGCGCTGCCTATCTGGCGCTGCACACGCTGCGCTGCCGGTCCCGCGACACCCAGCACCGGCTGCGCGACGGGGCGCAGCTGGGACCGGACACCTCGATCGACAAGGTGCTGCTGGCCACCGCCGAACAGCGGCTCTACGACACCGTCCGCGACCTGCTGCCCGGAGCTCTGGAGCTCGACGACACGCCCTGGCGCCCGGAATACCTGTACTCGCGCGCGGCGACCATCTACGGCGGCACGGCCGAGATCCAGCGGAACATCATCGCCCGCCGGCTGCTCGACCTCGGGAAGGAGTGAACCGTGGCGGACTTCACCGATCCAGAGTCACTGGCACTCTTGACCGACTCGCTGCGCACCGCGATGGCCGCGACCTCGGGCGCGAAGCTCGATGCGGCCCTGGCCGGCCGCGGCTGGCTCGACATGCTCGACGAAATGCCCGACCTGGCAGTCCCGTTGGTGTTCCGGCTGCTCGGTGAGACGGGCGCGCACGCCCCCGTGCTCAACGACGTGCTGCTGCGGGCATCCGGGTCCGCGCCCGGCCGCATGGTGCCGCTGCCATTCGCCGGCGGCTCCTGGGTGGTGTGGGAGCGCAACGACGGCCCGAGCTCGGCTCTCGACGGGGAACTGCCGATACACCGTGTGGCCCGGGCCGATCCGCTGCCCGAGGCCGCCCTGAGCGCGGGACGGCTGGCGGTGGGCTGGTGGCTGGCCGGCTGCGGCCGGGCCATGCTCTCGCTGGCGCGCCGGCATGCTCTGGACCGCGTCCAGTTCGGCCGGCCCATCGGGTCGTTCCAGGCGGTCCGGCACCGGCTGGCCGACACGCTGATCGCGATCGAGGGAGCGGAGGCGACCCTGCACGCGGGGCCCGCCTCCGTGGACCACCCCGGCTTGGCCTGCCTGTTGGCCAAGGCCGCGGCGGGACAGGCGGCACTGACCGCCGCGCGGCACTGCCAGCAGGTGCTGGGCGGAATCGGGTTCACCGCCGAGCACCAGCTGCACCGTCACATCAAGCGGTCGCTGATCCTGGACGGGCTGCTCGGCAGCGCCCGGGAACTGACGCGGGAGGCGGGCACGGCGTTGCGGGCCCACGGTTTTGCGCCGCGGCTGGCACAGCTCTAGCGCGTTTCGCCGCATCCGTCACTCCCGTCACTGCGGGGTGGGGTGTGTCGTTGCGCCCGCCTCACAGCGACAACTGCCCACCGACGCGAATTTGTCGCTGCGAGGCGGGCAAAAAGCCACACCCAAACTTCTTGTGACACAGGGGAGCCACGGGACGCATGTGGCGTCGCGCGGCGCGTCGGCCGCGCCACGCACCTCACCACGCGCCGGGGGTGCGACGACACGAAATGCCGGGACGCCCCGAGGCGCGAGACTAGTTGCGCGGCAGCCCGAGTACTCGTTCGGCGATGATGTTGCGCTGGATCTCGGACGTGCCGCCGGCAATGGTCGCGGCGAACGAGCGCGCGTATCGGCGGTCGCGGAATGCCGGTAGATCAAGGCTTCCACCTACCCGGCGGTAGCCTCTTCGTGATTCCGCTTCCAAAGATACGTTTGAGAGAATAATGTTCTTGTCGGTAGGAAGTAACAATCTCCGACATGTCTTCCGTGAGGGGGTCGAGCGCAGCGATGTCACGGCGTTCTCCGGTACAGTCCAATCATGTTCTCCCCTCGCGGCAATCGTCCGAGCCGCCCGTGACCAGCCCCAGCGAAGAGCCGGCCTGGAAGCAGCGCGCCGTCGAGCGGTCCATCAAAACCGCGAAACTGCGTGCCGCGCAGCGCGTTCAGCGCTTCCTGGACGCCGCACAGGCGATCATCATCGAGAAGGGCAGCACGGACTTCACCGTCCAGGAGGTCGTGGACCGCTCCCGACAGTCGCTGCGCAGCTTCTACCTGCAGTTCGACGGGAAGCACGAGCTGCTGCTCGCACTGTTCGAGGACGCGCTGAACCGGTCGGCCGATCAGATCCGCGCCGCCACGGAAAGCCACACCGACCCGCTGGAGCAGCTCAAGGTGGCGGTCGAGCTGCTGTACGAGGCCTCACGCCCCGACCCGACGGCCAAGCGCCCACTGTTCACCGACTTTGCGCCGCGGTTGCTGGTGACGCATCCGGCCGAGGTCAAGGTCGCCCACGCGCCGTTGCTGGCGTTGCTGACCGAGCTCATGGAGGCCGCCTGCGAGGCCGGCGAGTTGCGCACCGGCATCAATCCCAAGCGCATGGCGGCGATGACCATGCAGACCGTCATGTTCATCGCGCAATCCAGCGGCGGCTCTGACGACGCGACGACCCACCCCATCACCGCCGACGAGGTGTGGGACTTCTGCTCGCGCGGGTTCGTCGGCTGACGCCGGTCCCGGGCCACCCCTGACGATGTGAGCGGACGGCGCACCCGGTTTGCCGCTTGAGAATATAATTCTCAAATATTGAGAATCACAAATAGCGGAACTGAATCCGCCATTGACACTCGTTCTGTGCGATGACAGAGTTCAGGTGCGGCACGACCCGCGGTCCCGGGGAAGGAATCGAGGTAGACATGGCTGGACGTGTTGACGGCAAGGTCGCTTTCGTCACCGGGGCGGCGCGCGGCCAGGGCCGCAGCCACGCGGTGCGGTTGGCTCAGGAAGGCGCCGACATCATCGCCGTCGACATCTGCAAACCGATCCGCGACGGCGTCACCGACACGGCCATCCCGGCGTCCACGCCCGAGGACCTCGCGGAGACCGCCGACCTGGTCAAGGCCCACAATCGCAGGATCGTCACGGCCGAGGTCGACGTCCGCGACTACGACGCGCTCAAAGCCGCGGTGGACGGCGGCGTCGAGCAACTCGGTCGGCTCGACATCATCGTTGCCAACGCCGGCATCGGCAACGGCGGCGAAACGCTGGACAAGACCAGCGAAGAAGACTGGACAGAGATGATCGACATCAACCTGGCCGGGGTGTGGAAGACCGTGAAAGCCGGTGTGCCGCATCTGTTGTCCGGGGGACACGGCGGCTCCATCGTGCTGACCAGCTCCGTCGGCGGGCTCAAGGCTTACCCGCACACCGGTCACTACGTCGCCGCCAAGCACGGGGTCGTCGGGCTCATGCGGGCGTTCGCGGTGGAGTTGGGGCAACACATGATTCGCGTGAACTCGGTGCACCCGACCCATGTCAAGACCCCGATGCTGCACAATGAGGGCACCTTCAAGATGTTCCGCCCTGACCTGGAGAACCCGGGGCCCGACGACATGGCGCCGATCTGCCAGATGTTCCACACGATGCCGATTCCGTGGGTGGACCCGGTGGACGTCAGCAATGCGGTGCTGTTCTTGGCCTCCGACGAAGCCCGCTACGTCACCGGCGTGACCCTGCCCGTCGACGCGGGCGGCTGCCTGAAATAGGGTTCCGTCCTGTGGACGGATTCGAAGGGCGTAAAGCCGTCGTCACGGGCGGCGCGAGTGGGATCGGGTTGGCGACGGCGATCGAGTTCGCCCGCCGGGGAGCTGGCGTCGTGCTTGCCGACGTCGACACACCCGCGCTGGAGCAGGCGGTGGTGCGGTTGCGCGCCGAGGGGTTCGAAGCCCACGGCGTGACATGCGACGTCAGACACCTCGACGCGATGGTTCACCTCGCCGAGGAGTCCTTCCGCCTCCTCGGGCGCGTCGACGTCGTCTTCAGCAACGCCGGCATCGTGGTCGCGGGCCCGCTCGCGCAGATGAGCCACGACGACTGGCACTGGGTGATCGACATCGACCTGTGGGGTTCCATCCACGCCGTCGAGGCGTTCCTGCCGAGGCTGATCGAGCAGGGCACGGGTGGTCACATCGCCTTCACCGCGTCCTTCGCCGGCCTGGTCCCCAACGCCGGCCTCGGAGCCTACGGCGTCGCCAAATACGGCGTCGTCGGCCTGGCCGAAACGCTGGCCCGTGAGGTCAAACCCAACGGGATCGGCGTCTCGGTGCTGTGCCCGATGGTCGTCGAAACCAAGCTGGTCTCCAACTCCGAACGCATCCGCGGCGCCGATTACGGGATGGCGTCGTCCCCGGAGGCAACGCTGCCGGTCGAGGACGACACCCTCGGCGTCGAGGACGTCGCGCGCCTGACGGCCGACGGAATCGCGGCCAACCGCCTGTACATCCTGCCGCACGGGGCCGCCCGCGCATCGATCCGCCGCAGGTTCGAGCGCCTCGACCGCACCTTCGACGAACAGGCCGCCGAAGGCTGGCGGCACTAGCCGGGCGGTCCCAGGCGGTACTCACCGGTCCGCGGGTCGTGGTACCAGCCGCCGGCGGCGTGGGTTCCGCCATCGACGTCACCGAGATGACGCTGCCGGGCAGCGCCGCCGAGGCCAGCTGCCGAGCGACCCGCTGAGTGCACAGCATCACGTGGCGCAGATTGGCCTTATACAGTGCGTCCCAGCCTTTTTCGCTGGTGTCCAGCAGCGGCGAGTAGAACACCCCGCCCGCGTTGTTGACCAGGATCGTCGGGATATTCGACGGTTCGATTGCCACGGCGGTCAGGTCGCGGCACGCGTCGCCGGTTCCCGGCCGATCACGCCGTCGGCTTCCAGGTCGGCGATTTCGGATTCGCTCAGTCCCAGTTCGGTCAGCAATTCCCGATTGTGCTGCCCCAATAGCGGCGCGTGCCGGGTGTGGAACGTATCGGGGCCGCCGGAGAATCTCATCGGCACGGTGCTGAGCCTAGCGGGACCGCAGACGGGGTGGTCGACTTCTTCGAAGAAGCCGCGAAATTCCAGCTGGTCCAGCTCCGTCTGGCGATGCGGCTGCATGACCTTGGCCACCGGCACACCGACCTCCCACAAGGCCGCGACGATGTCGTCGCGGCTGCGGTGGGCACACCATGCGGCCAGTTGCTCGTCGATGAGGTCCTGGTGCGCCCGCCGCCCCGCCGCGGTCGCCAAGCTCGGATCCGCTGTCCACGAAGGCGATCCGATCGCGCCGCACAACTTTTTCCACTGCGCGTCGGTGACCACGGCTATCGCGACCCAACTGTCGGGGCGCCCGAATTCGTCGATGTCGGCGCTGGGGTAGAGGTTCTGCGGTGCGGCCGTCGGTCCCCGGTTACCCGCGCGTTCCAGCAGCGTCCCGTAAGCGGAGTTTTCGATGACCTGCTCGGCGGAGATGCTGAGCGCGGCGTCCACCATCGCCGCCTCCACCAGCACGCCCTGGCCGGTGCGGCGGCGGTGCTCCAGCGCCAGCAGCAGCGCATTGAGGGAATGCATGCCCGCGTTGGGGTCACCGATCGAATAGGGATCGTAGGGTGTGCGATCGGGGTAGCCGGTCATCCAGCTCACGCCCGCCGCGGATTCGATGACGTAGGCGAATGCCGGCTTGTCACGCCAGGGCCCGCCCAGGCCGAACCCGGGCATGCGCACCATGATCACGTCGGGCTTGATCGACTGGGCGGCCGCGAAATCCAGGCCGATCTGGTCGAGCACCCGCGGCGTGAAGTTCTCCGCGATCACGTCACAGGTTGCGATGAGGCGGCACAGCAGCTCCCTGCCGCGCGAGCTTTGCAGGTCCAGTGTCAGCCCCTTCTTGTTGGTGTTCAACGCCGCGAAGATCGGGGACCGCTCCCACCATTGGTTTTCGGTGACCGGTACGCCGGCGATCAGTCTGGCGCCGTCGGGGCGGCGAGTGGATTCCACGTGGATCACCTCGGCGCCGAGCATGGCCAGGAAGTGGGTGCAGCAGGGGCCTGCCCAGAATGTCGTCATGTCCAGGACCCGAATCCCGCTCAGAGGCAGTCGAGGCGCCGCGCCGGTGGGCGCGGGGCGGGGGGCCAGGTGCGCGGACCGGTAGCGTGCCGTGTGCTCGCCCAGTCGCGGCGCCGGCGCCGGCCGCCGGAGCTGCGCGGGCCGCATTCGGTAGGGGTGGCCCGGCTGCAGGAACCCGTCGCGGGGGTTGCGCACGAACGAGCCGCGCTCCCGGAAGTGTTCCAGTGCAGCCATGCTCGCGCCGTTGGCGACCGGCGCGTTGGGAATCCGGAAGGCCGTGGCCAGTTCCAGGATGTCGTCGACGGTGTTGCTGCCGAACCACGCGTAGATCTCGTCGGCGTGCAGCGTCGCCTGCTCGGTGATCGTCAGGGGCGATTCCTCGTCGATCCACTCGGGGTGACCGACCATCGCACACAGGTCGAACCACTGCTGCGCCGTCCCGCAGCCGACGTCCACGAGTCCGTCCTTGGCGCGAGCCACGCCCGGAACGGTGACGCGCCGCGCGTCACGCCATGGCCGACCGAGCATTTCGAAGTAGGTGACGGGATAGTAGGTCAGGCCGAGGATCTGGGTCTCCAGCATCGACAGGTCCAGCAGTTGGCCCGCACCGCCGCTGCTTTGGCCGCGCCGCGCCGCCAGCAGCGCGGAACTCGCGTACACCCCGGCCAGATAGTCCCCGACCTGTCCGCCTACGAACACCGGCGCGCGGTCTGGTTCGCCGCGTCCGAGGCCGACGATCCCGCCCGACCAGGCCTGCAGCGTGAATTCGGTCGCGGCGCGATCGCACCAGGGTCCCTCGAGGCCGAAGGGGGTGATCGACAGGACGGTGAGGTGTGGATGGCGCCGGTGGATCGCCGTGGGGATAAAGCGTTGGCTTTCCGCAATTTTCGAGCCCGACGACCAGATCACCGCGTCACCGGCCGCCAAGAGCCGGTCGACGAGTTCGACGTCGTCGCGGCTGGCGGGATCGGCGACGACGCCGTGCTTCGATCCGGCAAGAAAGATGAACAACGCCCCGTCACGGCCGGGCGGTATGGCAGCGCCCGAGGCCGACCAGGACCGCAGCGGATCGCCTTCCGAAGATTCGACTTTGACGACGTCGGCGCCGCCGTCGGCCAGCAGCCTGGTGCAGTAGGCGCCCGCGATGCCGGAGGACAGATCGACCACCGTGTAGCCCGTCAGGGGCGGCTCGGTATTCGCTTCCGCCACTACTGTTTACGCTTCCGCTCGGACTTCTTGTTGGAGTGCCCCTTCTTGCGTCCGCTCGTGCTCAGACGCCACTCCGGGGGGAACTTTCCGTCGTTGTCGTTGACCGCGTCGCCCAGGCCCCGTTGAATGGCGCCGTCGAGCATGAATTCGTCCTCGTCATCCGGCCGGACGAGACCGCCCATCGACTCGAAGACGCCGCTGAGCATGCTGCCCAGGTACTCGCCCTGGAACTGTTTCATGATCTCGAAGAAGACCCTCTGCATGAACACGGTGTCGGTGGAACGATGACGCGAGCACGCCAGCGCATATTTCTCCACCTCCGCTTCGAGCTGGTCCTGGAACTTGCGGATGCCCATGGTCTGCGCCCACCACCGCATCCGCTGACCCCACCCGTAGTAACGGAACGACGGATGCCCGAACAGCGCGTCGTCGCTGGCGATCACCAGGTCCGCGTCGGCCGCCTGGTAGAAGTGCCATCCGTAGCAGTAGCCCTTGACCTCCAGGATGCTGATCTTCTGGAAGTCCTGCAGGCCGCGGATTCCGGAATTCGGATTGGCATAACACTGGCCCAGGGTGGCGCTGCGCCGAAAAGAACCTTCCGGCGCGGCGGGCTTGTCGGGCATCGCTATCCACGCCAGGACGGGCTCGAGGTCAGCACCTCGTGGCCGTCGTCGGTGATCAGCACGGCTTCGCGCCCGAAGACCGCCCCGACTCCCTGCTCCCAGACGTAGCCCGTCACGGCCAGCACCATTCCCGGATCCAGGCGTTCGCCGGCCGCGGTTTCAGGCAGGTACCGGGAGATGACCGGCGGGTCGAAGCCCATCCCCAGGCCGCGTGCGACCGGCATCGGTGGCGCCGGCTCACCTGCGGCCTCATAGGCACCGAGCAGTTCGGCGGCGGCACCCGGCCGGCACGCATTCAACAGCGCGGACCACAGCCTGTCCCACCGCGCGTACAACGGCGCGGCATTGCCGACAGCGCCCGCGGGCCACGTACGACCCACCTCACCCATGTAACCGCCGGCCAGCACACCGGCCGAAAAGGCGACCAGGTCACCGTTGTTCACGCGGCCGTCGCCGTTGACCCGCCGCCACGGATGGTCACGCGAAGTCACCCAGGCGAATTCCTGGTTCGCGGGAGTACTCACCCCGCCGGCCGCCATGGCCTCCATCATGACCCCGGCCAGCGTTTGTTCCCGCACCCCGGGGTGCAACCCGGCCACAGCGGCGGCCAGGCCCGACTCGGCCACCGCGATCGCTTCCCGCAGCGCGACGATTTCCTCCGCCGTCTTGATGCGCCGGGCACCACGCATCGCGAGCTCGCCGTCCACCAGTTCGGCGTTGGGGAACGCGGTCGGCAGCAGCTGCGCGAAAACCGGTGATATTGCATCGGTTCCGACGCGGCGAGCGGTGGACGCACCCTGGATGCGTTGCAGCACCGCCATGGTGTTGACCGGATTCCACGCGATGCCGTAGAGGTTCTCGCGGGGGATGTCGTCGGGAACGCCTTCATCCCAGGTACTGAGCAGGTGGATGGCGCCGGTCTCACGCACCAACACGCAGGACGGGCCGAACGGCCGGGTCCCGGCTACCCACAGCTGCGGGGCGCCGGTGACGTAGCGGATATTGGCCTGACGACCGAGGACAAGGACATCGAGGTCGTGTGCCGCCATCTGGTCCAGCACTCGCCGGCGGCGCCCCGAGCGCAGTGCCCGATCGTCGGGCAGGACTTCAACTGACATGGGAGCCATAGGGGGTGTAGGGGTAGTCGGTCAATCGAATCGAACCTTCCTCGGTGATCACCACGACCTCTTCGCTGCGGTAGCCTCCGGTGCCGTCTTCCCACACCACCGGCTCGAGCACCAGCACCATGCCGGGCTGCAGAACGAAGTTGTCGTCGAATTCCTGCCCGAGATCGGTCCCGATCATGGGCATCTCGGCCGCGTTCACGCCGATCCCATGGCCCAGGTAGAAGTGCGGCAGCCAGGGCCGGTTACCGCCGTTGGCCGCGGTGGCGGCCCTACCGAGATCGCCGGCGGTGGCGCCGGCCCGGGCCACGCCCGTGACGGCGGTCATGATCTCCTGCCACCTCTGGAACTGGGACTGCTGGCGCGGCGACGGTTCCCGGCCCACCAGCCAGGTGCGCCCGAAGTCCGAGCAGTAGCCCTGGTAGGTGATGCTGACGTCGGTCCACAAGACGTCGCCTTCCACCAGCTCACGCTCGGTGCTCAGTAGCGGCAGCGCCAGGTCACCGTGCGTCGTCCAAACCCCTTCGGCCTTGGTGGGCGGCATCACCTGCCAGATCGGCTCCAGCATGCTGGCCGACGCGCCCAGTTCGAAGGCCCGCCGCAAGAAGATCGCCGAAAGGTCGATCTGTCGGACACCGGGGGCCAGACGCTTGTCCACTTCGACCATGGCCTCGTCGGTGATCCGCACGGCGGTTCTGATGCACGCCAGTTCATCCGGGGTTTTGACCACCTTGGCGGCGCTGACGATCGCCGCCGCGTCGGCGGGAGGACCGCCCGGGAACAACGACTTGGCCGCGCGCGACATGGCGCTGGTGGATTCGTCGATCCCTATCACGGCGCCGGACGGGATCAGTTCGGCCAATCGCCTCGCGAAATCACTTACGCCCTCCTCGAATTCGAGATAAACCGGACCGTGCAGATGGTCGGCGGGCAGTTGCGACTCGTGCGCGGCGCCCTCGCGAAATGGCAGGAACAGATGCGGCCACTCGTCGTCGGCGGTCACCACGGCCACCGGCCGCTCGACATAGGACAGGCCCGCATCGCCCAGCGGCCAGCTGGCCCCGGTGGCGTAGACCACCGAGCTGTTGCCCAGCAGGATCAGTGCGTCCACAGCGCGTTTGGCCATCGCCGAGCGTAGCCGGGCCCCGGTCTCACGGCGCATCCGGGTGAGGTCCGGCTTTTCGGGAATGACCTGGCCGTTGAGGGCGCTGCCCGATTGCGCGAACGTCGTCACTGCAACCCCAGGAATTTGGTGACATTGCCGCTGACGATCTTCGCCGCGTTCGCCGGACCGACGGCGTCGACGACCGCCGCCAGAGATTTCTCCGAATAGCCGTAAGTGCTTTCGTTGTGCGGGTAGTCGCTGGACCACATCACCTTGTCCACGCCGATCTTGTCGATCAGCTGCAGGCCCAGCGGGTCGACCATGAACGACGCCATCATGTGGGTGTCCCAGTAGTAACGCACGTCGTGCTGCAGCGGCCGGTTGAACATGTGCCGGTAGGACGCCACCAGGTGTTCGGCGTCCTGCAGCGCCCACGGCACCCAGGCGATCCCGCCCTCGAACCAGCCGATCCGCAGGCCCGGGTGCTGATCGAGAATGCCCCCGAAGATGTACTTGGAGAACGTCTCCCGGAAACCGTCGATGTTGATCATCATCCCGACGACGACGCTGTTGAACTCACACGGGCTCTTCGGCGGGGTTTCGCCGATGTGGTGGGTGAGCGGGAGCCCGGAGGCTTCGATCTCGTCCCACACGGCGTTCATCGAGGTGCTGGAGTAGTCGATCGGGTTGCCGTCGTCGTCCTTGCCCGGGCTCAGGGGCATCAGGAAGGTCTTGAGCCCCAACGCCTTCAGCTCGTCGAGGGTCTTCCTGGTGCCCTTGGGATCCCACCAGTTGATCAGCCCGGCGCCGTAGAAACGGCCGCCCGATCGCTCCTGCAGCTCCGCGATGTACTCGTTGTAGATGCGGAACGTCAGTTCGCGCAACGTCTTGTCCGGGTAGTGGAAGAGCGCCAGCACCGCGTTGGGGAAGGCCAGTTCCTTGTCGACGCCGTCGTCGTGCAGTTCCTGGATGCGCGCCTCGATGTTGGTGCTCGCCGCCCCCGGCAGGTCGTCGTACTGCATCAGCACCGCGCTGAAATCGCCGGGGAGAAACGACTGCCCCTTGCGCCCGACCTGATAGGCGCCGTCCTCGTACCAGATTCGGGGCGCCTTGTCCCTGAGGTCTTCGGGGAAACGTTCGTAGAAGATGTCGGAAGCCAGGGAGATGTGGTTGTCCGCGGAGAACACCACGGTGCCCGCGGGCAGGCCCACGTCGACGCCGCCGGCGTGTCCGCTGCGGTTCTTCGGCGCGCCGAAGCCTTCGGGAGGATAGAGCGAGACGGGGCCGGTTGTTGTCATCGTTGACCTTCCGTTGGGATCGGGTGGGCTACCAGGTGACCGGTAGTTCATAGACGCCGTAAGCCAGCCGATCGTGCTTGAACGGCACCTCCTCGATCGGGACGGCGAGTGAGAGCGTGGGGATGCGGCGGAACAGTGTTCGGTAGACGATCTGCAGCTCCGCGCGGGCGAGTTGCTGCCCCACACACTGGTGTCTGCCGTACCCGAACGCGACGTTGCGATCCGCCCCCGAACGGTGCAGGTACAACAGGTCCGGCTCGGGGAACGCGTGGGCGTCCCAGTTCGCCGGGGCCAGGTCGATGATGATGCCTTCACCGGCGCGGACGACCTCTCCGGCGATGGCGATGTCTTCGAGGGCGACGCGGCGCTGGCCGTTCTGGATGATGCTGAGATACCGCAACAGTTCCTCGACCGCGTTGGCGACGATTGCAGGGTCTTCGGCGTCGCGGATCACAGCCGCCTGCTCCGGATTCGCCAGCAGGGCAAGGACACCCAGCCCGATCATGTTGGAGGTGGTCTCGTGCCCGGCGATCAGCAGGCCGGTTCCCAGCTGCGCGGCCTCTTTGACGCTGAGCTCGCCCGCCTTGACCCGCTCGGCCAGGTCCGACACCGCGTCCTCGGCGGGGTTCTCCATCTTGGTCTCGACCAGCTGTGCGAGGTATTTGTTCAGGCTCAAGGCGCCCTTGACGGTGTCCTCGCCGGTCGCGTAGCGGGCGAGCCCGACGTTGGCATGCTCCTGGAACATCTCGGCGTCTTCGTACGGCACCCCCAGTAGCTGGCTGATCACCAGGGACGGGACCGGCAGTGCCAGCGCGGTGACGAGGTCGGCGGGCTGCGGTCCGGCCAGAATCGCGTCGATGTGCTCGTCGGTGATCTGCCGGATCGCCGGGCGCAGACCCTCGACCCGCTTGAACGTGAAGGGTTTCGACAGCATGCGCCGGAATCGGGTGTGCTCCTTGCCGTCGGCGGTGAACACCGACCGCGGGCGCTTGTGCACGGTGGACAACATGCCCGCGTTCCAGTGCGGAAAGCCAGGCACACGGTCGTCGACACTGACCCGGGAGTCGGAGAACAGTTCCCGCACTTCCTCGTAGCCGGTGATGAGCCATGGTGTGCTGCCGTCCCAGATCCGGACCCGCGACAGCGGCGCGGCCTCGGCGAGCGCCATGACATCCGGAGGAGGGGCGAAGGGGCACCGCGCTTCCCGCGCCATCGGGTACTCCGGAATTCCGGAGTTCGTCCCGGCGCCCGAAGCCCCGGCCGTCGTCAGTGTGTCCGACATGTCACTCCTCGATGCGGATAGCCAGTGCGGGGCAGGCCGCGGCCGCCCGGCGTGCGCCTTCGGCCTGTTCGGCCGAAGGGTTGAGATTGAGCAGGACGACAACGCCGTCGTCGTCGCGCTGGTCGAAGACCTCGGGGGCATTCAGCACGCAGTTGCCCGACGATGCGCACACATCTTGGTCGACAGTTACTTTCATCTGCAGACCCCTCACTCGTATGCTGTCACGGGCGCCAGCCACAGCCCCACGACCGCGTCGATGAGGCCGGATGCGGCAGCGCGCCAGGAACGTTGGGATGTCGATGTGCCGGTAGCGAGCCCGCGTTCGCGCTCGGCGCAGGTGTGCATCAACAGGTTTCGGGCCATGATGTTGCGGTCGAAGTGCACCTCGGCGGGCAGGTCGGGCAGGCACCGGTTGATGCCCTCCACAACCTGAACCAGCGACGGCGAACTGAGCGCCCCCTTGACGATGATGTGGTAGTACGCGGGATCGGTCATCGCCTGCGCCGCGAAACGCGCGTACCACGTGGGACTGCCGAGCTCCGCCAGGTGATCGGTGAGGGGCCGCACCAGGCAGGCCACCCAGTCCCGCAGCTGGGCCGGGTCGCCCGAACTCAGCAACTCGGCGACCATCTGCTCGCGAAGCCGCTCGACGGGGCCGCGATGCTTCTGCTCGACGGCGCGCACCAGATCGGCCTTGGTGCCGAAGTGATAGCCCACCGCGGCGTTGTTGCCCTGGCCGGCGGCCTCGCTGACCTGACGGTTCGACACCGCGAACATGCCGTGCTCGGCATACAACCGTTCGGCAGCCACCAGGATGGCCTCCTGGGTGGAGCTGGCCCGCTCGGTCCGAACGGCCCTGCCGGCTGCGGTCATTGCGCTAGTCAACCGCGCCCAGGCTATTAAGTCAAGCGATTGATTTAATCTCGGGGCCCGGCCCCGTGGCGCGGAAGATCCGAGTTACCCAAGACCCTCGCGGGTGGCGCAATCATTGAGGCGCGATGGAGTTTCCGTGTCGCGGCGCTGAAGCATCGGGTGGTCGGTCGATAAGGATTGATCCGAGGGAGGGCAATCGTGCTGTCAGGGCGACAGGTGGCGGAGATCGAGAACTCCACGCGGTTCCGGACGATTTGGGCGCCGTATGCGCTCATCGACACCGACGTGCGCATCCGCGCGGTGAACAGCGCCTACGAACGGGCGTCGGCTCATCCGCGGGACGCCATGGTCGGCCGGCCGCTGTTCGAGGTATTCCCGCCGCGGTGCATCACGTCCAGGACATCACCCGCGTAGCGCCCCGGGATGGCCGGCGGGCTTCCATCCTGGAGTCGGACGATTTGCGGAAGGTGGCCGACGTTCTTGGTCGCCAGTTTCCCGGTCTGCCGGACGAGGCGGTGCTGGGCGTGCTGAGCCATTCCCACAGCGTCGTGTTGGAAACACTTGAAGCGCCGGATCTCGAGCGGGCGGGCCAACTGGCCAGGCTGCGGCTGGAGGCGCGTGCCGGGCATCCCGCGCCGCAAGCCTGAGGGTTACCGCCTCACTCGCCGCGGCGGCGGATCGCCTTGCCGGCCACCGTCCCGCCGTCCACCGGTAGCACGGTTCCGGTGACGTAGCGCGAGCGGTCGCCGGCGAAATACAGCGCGGCCTCGGCGATGTCGTCGGGGGTGCCCTCGCGCTTGAGCGGCCGGTCGGCCCGCATCGTCTCGCGGATCCTCGCCTCGAACCGCTCGGCCTTGGCCGGATCCATGTTCACAGCCGACGACCCCACCAGCGGTGTGGGTATGTTGCCCGGCGCGATGGCGTTGACCCGGATCTCGTGGTGCGCCAACTCGATCGCCGCGGACTTGGTGAACTGGATGACCGCGGCCTTGGAGGCGCGGTAGGTCATCACGCCGCCGCCGGCCTGGATTCCGCCGATCGAGGTGATGTTGATGATCGCCCCCCCGCCGTGGGCAGCCATGTGCCGTGCGGCGTCGCGCGTCCCGGCCATGACGCCCAGAAGGTTGACGGCCATGACCCGATGGAAATCGGCCAGATCGTCCTCGAGCAGTCCAGGGTGCATGGCGCCCGAGACGCCGGCGTTGTTGACCATGACGTGCAGAGCGCCGAACTCGTGCACGGCCGCGTCCACCAGGGCGCCGATCTGGGCGGGGTCCGAGACGTCCGTCCTCCGGAAGATGGCGCCGGGACCCAGCGCCGCGGCCAGGCCCTCGCCCATGTCCGCGGCGACGTCGGCGACGACCACCCGGGCCCCCTCGGCCACGAACCTCTCGACGATGCCGCGACCGATGCCGGAAGCACCACCGGTGACGATGGCCACCCTGCCGTCGAGTTCGTTGCGCACACGGAGAGTTAATCGGCGCCCAGTGCGTTAAGTCAAGCAATTGATTTAACTGGTCCCACATCAGCATCCATGGCAGCCTCGACGACCCCGTTCGTGGTGTGGCCGCAGACCAAGGCTGCGCGAACCGCGGTCCGAGCCAAGGAAGCGGCCGCGGCCTACGAGACGGCATTTGCGATGACGGTTCCGCCCCCGGCGGTCGCCGCCAACAGGGCCATGCCGACGGCGTTGATCACCACCAACTCCTTCGGGCAGAACACCCCGGCAATCGCAGTTTCGATGAAGTGCCGTTTGTGATGAAAGCCACGCTGGATCGGTATCAGAACCGCTGTCACACTTGACGGCCCGGACCGGCCGGAGCTACCGAAGGATCTGCGACGCTGGTTCCCGGCGGTGAGCGACGGAACGACGATGTCGTTGCGAGCTGCTTGATCAGGCCCGACGTGCTCCGCAGGCGATTACGGAGCCGTCAATCGGCTCGCCACCGGAATGCGCCTCGGGTGCCGGCACCCACGACGTCACCCTTCTCGATGTTGCGCCCCGATCGTTGCGGCTCTGCCACCCAGCCTCGCGGATCACCAGCGAGTCGAACCACGAATGTGCGTTCGTCTTGCGGATCGTCTAGAAAAGATGAGGTCCGCCGGGCCGGACATCCGGGTGTCTTCCGCCGGAAGGCCGGTCCGCACATCAGGTCGCCGAAAGGACCCGCGTGACAGTCAAATCCCGAGCCAAAGGCATCGCTGCCGCCAGCGCCGTCATCGGCGCAGCAGCCGCCGCCGTGACGTCGGTGGCAGTCGCACCACCGATCGCGCCGCAGGTACAACTGGCGACGTTCGGCGCCCCCCTACCGCTCGACCCGGCCACAGACGTGCCGTCCGCGGGACAGGTGGTCAGCGTGCTCAACGGCATCGCCAACCCGAACGTCGCCGCCGCTGAAAAGTCGGGCCTGGTTGAAGGCGGTCTCAGCCCGATCGAGCAGAGCGTAATGGACAGCCGGATGCGAAAGGGCTTGGAGAACGGGAAGTTGCCGCTGACGATCTCCACAACCAACATCCAGCCGGCCGGCCCCGGCGCCGCCACAGCGGATGTCACCGCCTCCAGTGCGAAACTGCAGCCGCATTCCGTCAATCTGAAATTTGTCAACCAGGACGGTTGGAAGCTGTCGCACTCCTCGCTGATGAGACTGTCGCAGATGAGCTCGAACTGACCGGGGTGGGCGCCACGGGCAGCGCGGCTTTCGCCCTTTGCTCCGTCTCGAAAAAATCCAGCAGCAGGTCGTTGACGGCCGACGGCTGCTCGATCTGAGGACAATGCCCGGCCTCGTCGACCACCACCGAGCGGGCGCCGTCGATCTGATCGGCGATCTGCGCGGCCCATCCCGGCGGCAGCAGCTTGTCCCCGCCGCCCTCGACGACCACGGTCGGCACACCGATGCGCTCGTACGCCCGGGCGCTCGACGGCGTCCCGGACGACTTGGCGCCCGGCCGCCGAAATCGGGCCGCTGCCACCGCCTCCCACGCCCCGGGCGCGGTGCTCGACTCGAAGCGGCGCCGCACGTAGTCGTCGTCGGCCGGGTAGCCGGGGTCGTAGAACAGCGCCTCGACGATGCGCCGCATCGCCGGCAGCGTCGCGTCGTACTGCTGTAGCGCCTCGAAGTGCTCGCTCTGCCGGATCTCCCCGCCTCCGCAGATGATCGCCAGGCTGCGGATCGGCAGCAGCGGTGCCTTCGAGGTCGCGTCGGTCAGCAGGTTGACGGCGCCCATCGAATTTCCCGCGAAATGTGCGGCATCGACGCCGAGCAGCTCGCAGAAGCGCGCCACGTGGCGGATCCGCATGCCGCGCCCGTCCACGAAGTCGATGACCTTGGCCGACTGGCCGAACCCCAGCTGATCTGGCGCCAAGACCCGGTAGTGCGCTGCCAGGGCCGCCATGTTGCGTTCCCAGCCGAGCTCGGCACCGGCCCCGAATTCGCCGCCGTGCAGCAGCACCACCGGGTCGCCGTCGCCTGCCTCCAGATAGCTGGTGGTCAGTCCGTCGACCAGCATGGTCTTGCGGTGAATCTGCATGGCCGCCTTCTCTACTTGATCGCGATCGGATTCACCGGAGAACCCACCGCACCAACGAATCGCAGCGGCGGCGCGACGAGCTGGAAGTCGTAGACACCGTCCGCGGCACAATCTTCCGCCAGCGCCGTCAGGTCCCAGTACTCACCGAGCATGCACCCCATGTCGCGCAGGCACAGCAGGTGCAGGGGCAGGAACGCGCCCTCGACATCGGGAACGAGGTCCTCGACCTGAAGGTTGTCGGAGGCGACGGCCGCGACGTCGTGGTCGTGCAGCCACGACGCACAACGCCAGTGCAGCCCCGAGAACGGCTCCGTCTTGTTGCCCGTCTGCAAAAACCTCGCCCACCAGCCGGTCCGGATCAGCACGATGTCGCCACGCTCGAGGGTGACTCCCTGCGCGCGCACGACATCGTCCAATTCCTGTGGAGTGATCGGATTCCCCTGCTCGAGGAAGACCTCCGCGCCCCGATGCCGCACCAGGTCCAGCAGCACTCCCCGCGAGGTGATGCCCTTGACGTCGACCTTGGCGATGCTGCAATGGTAGGCGCCCATACTGGTCACCGAGCCGGCCGCGAAACCGTTGTAGAGCTTGTCCTCGTAGTAGACGTGCGACAGCGCATCCCACTGGGTGGCCGCCTGCAACGGCATGATGACCATGTCTTCGTTGAAGCGGAACAGGTTGTCGGCGAAGTAGCCGCCCAGCTGCTGGGCGGTCGGATTCTGCGACCACCCGGGCCCGTACTGCGCCAGTGTGTTCGCATCTCCGCCGTCGACGGTCATCACGAGGACGGGATTGTGCCGAAAATGGAAGGCCCCCTGCGGCCCAGACGAGCCGAAGTCCACCCCGAGCGGGAACACCTTCCCATGCCGGACCAGGCTCGCGGCCTGTGCGACCTTGTCGGCGGTGATGAAGTTCAGCGTGCCGAGCTCGTCGTCGGCACCCCA